>JBEISW010000002.1:0-43852 GCA_040375215.1 Crocinitomicaceae bacterium
GCTGGGAGCTGCTTCCTTGTTTTTCATATTCATGAAGGCATGAACGATGGTCCAGATGATCAAGATCACTGCGACGTAACGCAGAAAAGAATGTAAGTGTAGAATTCCAGTCATAATTTTTACTTTGTCACAAATATAATCTTTGAAGGTCCAATAAGATGCCTCATTTTTGACAAATGAATAAAGTACTTTACAATGTCACTGTTTCAGTGGATGAGACAGTGCATGAGACTTGGTTAGATTGGATGAAATCTGTGCATATTCCTGAGGTAATGGCCACTGGGATGTTCTTGGAGAATAGGATTTGTAGGGTATTGGATTTTGAAGAAGGTGGAATAA
Source organism: Crocinitomicaceae bacterium (assembly GCA_040375215.1). GTDB lineage: Bacteria > Bacteroidota > Bacteroidia > Flavobacteriales_D > Sanyastnellaceae > CAMCTV01. The sequence goes on from JBEISW010000002.1 coordinate 340, forward strand.
CCTACGCGGTGCAGTATGTATGCCGAAGTGCCGGTGATTTGGAGCGTTACCGAGAGGAGTTTGCAACTGCTCTGCAAGCGGATCACAACGAAAAGTTTGGACAGCATTGCGCTGCGTTCAGAACTGTCTTGGAAATTTTGGATGAAATCAGGTAATTAGATCTTCTTGATTTTACCTGTTTTTTTATCAAAACCATAAGGGCAATGCTTGCAACCGCTTTGGCAACAGTGCCCGCGTTTGAGGTGGTATTGCTCAGTGAACACAATATACCCCTCCTCGGTGTAGTAGTAGTCACCCTCTTCTCTGGGTATATTGCGGTTGGTTTTCACGTCGGTAAAATAATGGTATAGCGCGTTAAACAACAACCCAAAATGGAATCAGTTCAATGGAGATATCAGAACAGGATTGTTGAAGGTCAACAATCTAATTTGAAGTACACCTTGCGTCAAGCTTGGCACTTGCCCGAATGGGAATCTGGAAATAAACGATTTAAGTTATTGTACAATGTACAAGATGCTGTTCAGAAAGGCTTTGATACCATTATAACAATGGGAGGAGCTTGGAGCAATCACCTTTTGGCCAGCGCTCAATATGCGCAACATCAAGGTTTGAAGTCAGTGGGTTTAGTTCGGGGATATTGGCACAAAGAACAACCGACGGTTTTGATGCAGGATTGTGAAGACATAGGGATGCATGTGGTTCCTATTGATACTGCATTGTATGATGAACGAGGGACGGAAGATTTTAAAGTTTGGCTTCATGATCACTTTCCTCATGCTTATTTTATTCCAGAGGGAGGCGCTAATTATTTGGGATTGATGGGATGCATGGAAATGTTGACCGCATCTGATCGCCAGTCTTTCACGGATGTTTGTGTTTGTGCAGGAACGGGAACCACAGCTGCAGGTCTGCTGTTGTCCTCCCCTCACCAACGCATTCACGCTTTTTTTGGTTTGAAGGTGTCTGAGGGAGAGATGAAAGAAATGGTGAGGCAAAAGCTTCGTTGGGTGATGCAAGATGCGGATGTGGTAGAAGAAATGATGCAGCGATTGGAGGTGTATGCAGATGAACGTTGGGGTGGATTTGGAAAGATAAAACCAGAGCTTGTGGAATGGATGAAGATGGAGGAGGAGAAGGGAGTGCTTTGGGATAGGGTTTATTCAGCAAAAATGGGCTTTGCATTGGCGCATGATGGTTTGCGCAACGCAATGGGAACAGAAACTTTGGTTTTGCATACAGGAGGATTGAGCGGAAACAGAAGCATGGAGACTATCTCCGTTTGATCCATGATTCTGGATTTTGCGCAGTGCCTTTTGTGCTATTGACGGACCACAACTCAAAGTGAAGCACGGCCTCGTCATCTGTTAATCCTACGCTTCCCATTGATTGCTTGGAGCTAACCTTGTCACCAACCTTGACGCTGACCTGAGCAAGTCCAGAATAGACTGTTTTATAAGTTCCATGGGTGACAATGATGTTGTAACCAGCACCAGGAATGCTAAATACGGACGTTACCTTTCCTCCAAAAACACACAATACATTTTCACCTTGTTTGGTAGTGAAGTCTACTCCGTTGTTGTTTAATACAATGTCTTCTAAGCTAGGATGACTGTGTTTTCCAAATCTTGATGTAATGGTGCCTTGTGCAACAGGCCAAGGAAGGTTTCCTTTGTTGGTTTCAAAGTTGCTGTTTAATGCAATAACTTCGGGTGCCAAAGTAATGGCCGTTGATTTGGTTTCTGTTTTGGTGGCCAACGGTGCCTTTGGCGATTCACCTTTTGGTGTTTCGGTTTTTGGGGTATTGACCGCGGTGAGTTTCTTTATCTTCTCTTCCTCTTTTTTGCGTTCTGCGGCCAACTCCCTGTTGATGATGTCTTGTATTTTACTGTTTAATTTCTTGCGGTCTCCATCCAGTTTCTTCTGTTGTGCACGGAGTTTTCCTGCTTCCTTTTTGAGCTTCCCCAACTTATCCTGTTGGGATTGGCGGTCCTGATCGATTTCTGTTTTTACTACTTCCTGCTCCTTTTTCAAAGCGAGCGCTTCATGACGACTGTATTTCAGTTCGTTGATTTTATCCTTCAGTGTTTGCTCTGTTTCTTGAATAATCTCTACTTGCTTTTGTCTACCTTCAGACAATGCCTGCATGATCTTGTATCGCTTGTAAGCTTGATAGAAATCATCTGCGCTTAAAATAAAAACGATGCTGTTGTAGGTGTTTCGGTTTTTGTAGGCTTGGTAAACCATTTTGGCATATTCAGACTTCAGTGATTCCACTTGGAATTCCAATTGCACGATTTGGTTTTGCTCTTGTTGAATGGTTACATCCAACTGCCCCAATTCACCATCAATGTTCTCAATCATTTTTTCCCTATAGCGAATTTGCTCATTGAGCATGGCAATTTGGTTGGATGTTAGTCTTTGTTTTTTCTCAGAATCAGCAATCATGGCTTTGGTCTCCTTGATTTTAGCTGTGATCTCGTCCCGTTGGGTTTTGAGCAATTCTTTTTTGTTTTGTGCCAACATCCATTGACTGACCAGAACACCAGTAATGATGCTCGAAACAATGATGAAGAAATGTATCAGTTTTCTCATAATTTCTTTTTCACTTCATATCCCTCGGGCACTTCAAACGGATATTCAAATGTTCTATCGGTGACCCATTTGTTAACGCTCCATCCAAAAACAAATTGCTTATCATTGTCTTTAACTGTTACCTCAACAATTTCAGGATAAGGGGGTGTAGATTCAGCAGATTCTTCCAAGTGCCATGTTTTGTATTTTATTTCAATTTCTCTGTTGTTCATTAGGTCTTGAAATACGCAGCGGTTTAGAGTGAAAAATAGAGGATCAAACCAATATTTGGAGAGAATAAGCCCATCTTCTTCTAATCTTTGTTGTCTTCTTTTGTCGCGGTTTTTGTTTTTGTCGAGATCTGTTTCTAGCGTGTCATTGTTGTGCTGAATGATGGCCATCGATTTTTTGATGCGGCGCTTGTATCGAGTAGCAATCAGGTATTGATTATCCTCTACTTCTGATTTGAATTTTCCTCCTACGCGGTCAATTCCCAGTGGTCGACCCGCCAACAGATTTTCCAAATCTTCCAGATCTAGATCGAAATGTAAAAACTCTTCCAAAGCGGCAATATCACTGATATATGCAAACTTATTGTCGGGTATTTTGGATAATACTTTAAGACTGTCATTGAGCACCAAGACCCTGGCTATTTCTATGCCCAATGCAGGTGAAATACTCATCCAAATGGCACTATCTCTGTTGATTCTGATGTTGGCTTTAAAGTCAACATTGTCTTCTTTGTTCAATGTGTACCCTTCGATTTTCATCCCCAACTGCTTGTATTCCTGCCAACTTTTTTCGTTTTGTTTTAGAACCATCATGGCTGGCTTGGGACGAATATTCTCATCCAAAACGCCAATGCTCTTGGAGGGGCGACACCCCATCAAAACAATCAATGAAATGGTGAAAAGGGATATATGCTTTAGGGACATTCGGGATTGATTTGGTTCAGCCAAGTATTGAATGGCATTTTTTTCTTGGACTCCGTTAAGAATTTGCAAGCTGTATTGTTGTCTTTTTTCTCAGTGAAATACTTGGCGGCATTCAAGGCGTCAAAAAAACTATTTTTGTCAAATTCAGATTCAGCGATGTTTTCACCTTTTCTCATCCTGAGCGCATGCAGTGTGATTTCGTATCCAGTAATTTGATTATTGATTAAAACAATCACTTGGTCTTCAAGCCCAGGAATGTTTAGGGAGAAGAACTCGTCGATCCATCCCATTTGTAAGACTGAAACTGTGGTCATGATGTTTATTTTTTTCATCATTGCTTGTCCTTGAAAGAGCGCGTTTTTTTGATCACCTATTGCCGCATAACTAAATAGTTTCATCAGGTAAAAACCTGATTCTATTGCTGGGTCGTCTAGGACTATGGCCAGACCTGCATTACACTCTTCTATACACCTTTGAAACTCACCCATTCTGAAAAGGGCTTGGGCAGCTTGATTTCTGAATTCCGCGGCAAAAGGAAAGAGATTATAGGCTTCTTGTGATAGATCATAATACTGTGTTGCTGATGAGGCTGGGTTTTCCTCAAACATTCCCAATAATGCTATCCAAACTACTTTTTTGGAGGGGTCAAGTTGAACAGTATTTAAGTACGATTCTATTGCTTTGGTTGAATTATTGTTCAACGCATAGAAATCACCAGCCAAAGAGTGCGCCTTGGCTTCTCGCGGAAAAGCAATCAGTGTTTTTTCAATGCAACGCGCTATAATGGTTTTCCATTCTTCTTGTATGTTCTCACTGTATACAAAAGGGGCCAGCGCATTGATGCGTTGATCGATTCCTATTCCTGGCATGTCCAACGCTTTATCCAAAGCCAATAGAATGTCTTGTGGATGTGCTTTGGGATCTTTTGATAGGATTTTGTATTGTAGAAATGCCTTTTGACTTTCAGGCGTGTGGGGATTTTTATTGATAAGGTTTAATGCCTTTTGATTGGCATTGGTGCCCAAATAAAACTCCACAGCCTGCAGGGTGAAGTCTGTTTCTTCTGGAAATGCCAATGCTAGTTTTTCAAGTTCAAGACCCGCAGCATCTATATCTTTCAATTGAATGTATAGTTCTTGTTTCAAGCGTGATATGTAAGGATCGATGCCATTGACTTTTTCCAATTGATCCAGCGCTTCTATGGCTTGTCTCAATTCTCCATTTCTGGAGCAAGTTTCAGACAATTCAAGCAATGGCAATGTCCATGCAGGGTCTTGTTTGATGAGCGCTTGGTATTGCTTGGTGCTTTGAGACCATTGATTGTTGGCGCCCAAGCACCTGGCGTATTCCAATCCGTACCACTTGTTGTTCTTGTCGATTTCAACAGCCCTCTGGGCATGTATTAGTGCCAATTCTGGAATCAGCAATTGTTCTCTTTGAATGCGCGCAACTTCATAGTGCGCGGCGGCCTCATTGGGTAAAATAACCAGATAGTCCTCAAAGGCTTTTACAGACTGTTCCCATTTGGCATTGTTTTTCATTTCGATGCCTTTGAAAAACTGGTCGTTCGCTTCTTTGGCTTTTTCCTTGGAAAGAAAAATACTGGTTTGTTTTTTAGCACAACTGCTGAAAACCAGGATAAACCCAAGAATGATATGTAGGGTGATTTTATTCAATGTTGCCTACGGTAGAAAAGTCCCCCAAATTCAAGTCGCCCGAGTAATGTCTGATGTGACAGTTTGAACCAATCATCGCATTTTCAATATTGGATTCTGCAATCACAGTTTGTGCATTGACAATGGCGTTTTCAATTTTGGTGTTAATGATTTTTACGCCTTTTTCCAAAGAGACATATGGTCCAACAATTGCATTTTTCAGCACCACATCATCCGCAATAAAACAAGGAGGGATGATTTGACTATTCTCTCCCAAAGTTTGTGATTGGGCATATTGTGGTTCATAACCCAATATTTTTTGATTGGTTTCAACGACAGCAGCTTTGTTTCCGCAGTCCATCCAATCATTGACGGTGCCGGGCGTGAAGCTAGCGCCTTGTTTCATCATGTTCCTAAGGGCATCGGGTAGCTGGTACTCCCCGCCATTGGTGATGTTGTTGTCTAACAAATATTGCAGCTCTCTTCTCAGCCATTGACCATCTTTGAAATAGTAGATACCGATCATCGCCAAGTCACTGACAAACTGCTGTGGTTTTTCGACAAATTCCAATATTTTTCCGTTGTCATCTGTGACAACAACACCAAACTGTCTCGGGTCATCAATTTTCTGCACCCACAAAACCCCATCGGCATTTTGATCCAATTCGAAATTGGCTTTGAATAAAGTATCGGCAAAGGCAACAGTTACAGGACCCTCAAGATGCTCTGCAGCGCAAAGCACAGCATGCGCAGTCCCCAATGCTTGGTCTTGGTAATGGATGCTTCCCTTGGCGCCTAAGGTGTTGGCTACTTCAAGCAAGTGTTGCTCAGCCGTTTCACCAAATCGTCCGGTAACAAAGGCAATGTGCTCAACTTTTTGGTGGCTTACTTTACAAATTTCTTCAACCAAACGTTGCACAATGGGCTTTCCAGCCACGTGAATCAGCGGTTTGGGGGTGGTTAAAGTATGCGGGCGAAGGCGCTTGCCCATGCCCGCCATAGGTACAATGACATTCATGCGTAATGATTAGCAGTACCAAAGAAAATCCACAAGTCCCTTGCTTATTCAGTCGTTTGAGAGAATAATCAACATTGTAACGTTAACGCAAATAATGGCGCTTATTTGATTTGGCCGTATTTGCGCTGGTATTTCTCGTATAAGTCCACTTGTTTGTTGCGGATGGTGATGTCGCGTCCGTCAATGAACGCACGAACCAAGTAGTTGGTTTTCATGTCCAATGCATCCCCTTCAGAAATAAAGAAAGTGGCACTTTTGCCCAATTCTATGCTTCCATAGTTTGCATCAATCTTGAGAATTTTGGCAGCATCCAAGGTTAGCGCTTGTACACCTGCTTCATAAGGCAGACCGTATCCAACTGCTGTTCCTGCCAAAAAGGGTAGATTCCGCGAATTCATGGCCTCCATGTCACCAGCATTTTGGAAGCAGAAAAGAACTCCAGCATCGTGCAAGCGCTTGGCCAAGGTAAATGGAGCATCTATTTCATCACCTGAAAAACGGGGCAAACTATGAACGCGGGGTATCATCACGGGGATATTGTTTTCTTTGAGCAATGGAGCAACCCAGGCTGCATCATAGCCACCAACGATAACCATTTCTGGTATTTTGTGTTTTTGTTTGAAATTTACCGCTTCCGTAATTTGACGCTCATCTTCTGCATGAACATACCAAGTAGCGTCACCTTCTATTACCGGACACATTGCCTCCATTCTTGGATCTACCTCGCTTTGCTGTGGCATACTGCAATAAGCTCTGGAGGCTTCAAAATACAGACCTAGTCCATCCACTTCTTCTGAATAATCTTTGTTGATTTCCAACCCACCTGAAGAACGACGGTAGGGGTATGGCCAATTTACGTGTATACCATCATTGGTTCTAACCACGGCATCTTCCCAGTTCCAAGCGTCCAAGTGCACAATGGATGAGGTGCCTGAAATAGTCCCGCCTTTGGGTGTTACTTGTGTAAGTAAGACACCATTGCTGCGCACTGTGGGCAATATTTCAGAGTCGGTATTGAATGCAATGAGTGAGCGGATGTGCGGGTTGTAATCTCCTACCTCATAAAAGTCGCTGGTAGCACGAACCGCCTCCATTTCAATTAATCCAAGATTGATAGCTGGGGCGATAAATCCAGGATACAAGTGTTGTTCACTGGCATAAATAACCTCATCGTATGCGTCTGGAGCCAATCTGATGGTTCGGGCATCTGCAACCAAAACTATTTTGCCCTCTTTGAACCCAATGGCGGCGTTGTCAATCACCTGACCATTGCCCAGATGTGCCACCACGTTCATGATGAGAATAGACTTGGATTGCTTAGGAGCTGGAGAATATTGCGCTTGCGCGATGCAGCTCATCAGGGCAAAGCAAATGCTTAAAATCTTAGTGGTGGTTTTCATGGTCATGTTCTTCAAAGTGATACAAATCTCCGGTACTGTCGCAATGGAAATGACGACGCTTTCTCCCTTTGGGTTTTTGCGGTGTTTCCCCATTGATGATGGCTTTTTGCATCGCATCCATCAAGGTTTTGCGATCATTCCATTCTTCTTGGTGCAAGAAGCCATCTTCTTCACGATCAAAATAGCATCTTCCATCCACAAATGTTTTTTCTGCCATGGCATAAACACTCAATGGACTGTTGTTCCAGATGACAACATCCGCGTCTTTGCCTGCTTTTAAAGATCCCATTCTGTCATCCAGATGAAGCATTTTGGCGGGGTTGAGTGTCACAAACTTCCAAGCTTCTTCCTCGGTAAGATTACCATACTTTACCGCTTTAGCCGCTTCTTGGTTTAATCTTCTTGCCATTTCTGCATCATCTGAATTGAAGGCCACTACAATGCCTTCTCTGTGCATCAGCGCACCGTTGTAGGGTATCGCGTCTCTTACTTCCATTTTGTAAGCCCACCAGTCGCTAAAAGATGAGGCTGCTGCACCATGCGCTTTCATTTTATCGGCTACTTTGTACCCTTCTAAAATATGGGTGAAGGTATTGATCTTGATTCCCATGCTGTCGGCCATGTGCATCAGCATGTTGATTTCACTTTGAACATAACTGTGGCAGGTGATGAATCGCTTGCCTTCCAGGATTTCCAATAAGGCCTGTTTCTCCAAATCAACCCTGGGTTTGGGCAATTTTGTTTTTGACTTTAAAGACAAATTGTAATTTTTCCATTCATTGCCATATTCACGCGCTTGAAGAAAATGATCATAATACACTTGTTCAACGCCCATTCTGGTTTGTGGAAAACGAATGCTATTAAAATCGCCGGCGTTGCTGTGTTTGACATTTTCGCCTAAAGCAAATTTGATAAATCCTGGAGCATTTTCTATCAGCATTTCCTCATGGTTGACACCCCATCTGGTCTTAATCAATGCGCTTTGTCCGCCGATAGCATTGGCACTTCCATGCAACAACTGTGAAGATGTAACGCCGCCAGCCAATTGACGATAGATATCAATGTCCTCTGGCCAAACAACGCGAGCTTCTTCAACCTCTGCACTGGATGTCTGCGCATGCTCATTGACGGACATCAACGCAATGTGACTGTGCTCGTCAATGATTCCGCATGTGATGTGTTTACCTGTCGCATCTATGTTGGTGACTTTCACTCCAGCAGGAGGGGTTACTTTGCCTACTTGCAGGATTTTTCCATTTTGTATTAAAAGATCACCTTTGATAATACCATCTTTCTCATTGGTCCACAATGTTCCGTTTTTGATCCACACCGTTTCTTGCTCAGGTAATGTTGTTCTGCCATAAGCACCAAAGGGGTAGGTCATTTCAGTGATGGGGTTGATCCACTCTTCAATCGCTTCAACGGTGGTGTCGGGCTCAATGATTTTGGGATCAAATTTTCCATTGATGCTGATGTTTTTGCTGTCTCCATTTTGTGCCAATAGCATCCATCCGGTGACACTACTATTGAGCTTTTGTAAACTCAAGTATTGCTGTGATACAGCAACACTATCACTCTTGGGGGTTAAAGAAATGGTAATGCGCGAGTCATCGGTTTTCACGGTGCTATTTTGTGACAAAGTATCTGCGCCTTGTATCCAAGTGGCCAACACGCCTTGTGGTTTGTCTTCTACAACAACTTTTATTTCTTGGTTGTTTTCGGTTTGTAACGAATAAGTTCCCAACCATGGATTGGCTTTGGTGATATTGACCTCATGTTTTTTCCCCATCACCCAGTTTTCTTCAATCTTGCATTTTTTGGAAAGGAGTGGTTCATTGGTAATGATGAAATTGGCCCATTTCCCTTTTTCCAAACTGCCCAATTGGTCATAAGCGTTGATCCATTGCGCTGGATTTTTACACAAAGCACGTATTACATCGGATTCGTCTAGTCCATATTTGGCAGCCTTTCTGATGTTGTTTAAGAACGCGCTTTTGTCGTCCAATCCGTCAGTGGTAAAGGTAAAAGGTACGGTAGCTTGTTTGAGCATTGATGCATTGGCTGGTGCCCAGTCCCAATGTTTCAATTCTTCTAAAGGAACTTGTCTAGCCAGAAGTGGATCGATCAAATCATAGGGCCCTGGAAAATTGACAGGAAGGATGAATGAGCCTTTGGTTGCTGCAATCTCTTGGATTCTTTGGTATTCATTTCCGGAACCTTTAAAGATGTATTGCACCTTCATTTCATCTCCAATCTTGTCAGCGCGCATGGCGTTCCATTTGTCATCGGTTTCAAAAAAGGAAGGGAATTGTTGCAATTGTAAAAACGATTCTAAGCTGAGGTTTCGTTCTTGTTGAATCCCTTGATTTTTGTACCATTCAGCATCGAAATAAGTTTGACGCAAGAGGGCGATTGAACCCATCAAGCTGGATGGATATTCTTGTTTGCTACTGCCTTTTTCAAATGAATAATGAGCCGATACATTGGATTTTAACAGTGCAATATTTTCGTTGTCATCTAAAGCAACCAAGGCTCCGCTTCCTCTCACTATTCCATCTTTTCTGTGCGTAACCACTGCACCAACACCAGCTTTGATTAAGTCATTTGCAACGGATTCGTCGTAGTTAAAATGGTAGCTGGCTGCGTAATCAGCGTGAATAGCGTCATTCCAGCCAAATGCTCCTTTCCTGTTGCGATCAGGATTAGGGAATGGTGACCATTCCGCTTGCTCAACGGCGGGTTGTCCGTAGTTGCTATACAAGTCAACAAAGGACGGATAAATGTGTTTATTGCTGTAATCCAATATTACAGTACCTGCAGGTAGTGTGAGGTTGCTGCCTGCGCTGATGATACGACCTTTGTAAAACAAAAGTGTAGCATCATTTATTACCTCAATGTCATTGATGTGCAGTGTGGCATGAGTGATGGCGGTGTGAACCACCTCCTTTTCTCGAGCGCCATTGACAGGGAAAGTGGGTTGCGCATAAATCCAAGCGGACCGGATTAGGACAACAAACAAAATCATTTTTCGCATACTGCAATGATAAGCAAAAAGCAGCAGCAAAGAAAGGGCTAGAGCCCTTAATGTATTACACCAACAACATCAGGAATGACGAGCTTTCCAGCCGTTTTGGCTTGAATTTCTTCGATGCTGACATCATGGGCTCTTTCTATCAAATGAAAGGCGCCGTCTTTGATGTCAAACACACCCAAATCAGTGACTACTTTTTTGATGCAATGAATTCCAGTGAGCGGAAGGGTGCATTGCGGCAAAAGCTTGGAATGACCTGCTTTGTCACAATGTTGCATGGCTACAATGATGTTTTTGGCAGAGGCTACCAAATCCATGGCACCGCCCATTCCCTTTACCATTTTTCCGGGGACTTTCCAATTGGCAATGTCTCCCAATTCACTCACTTCCATGGCGCCTAAAATGGTCAAATCCACTTTTTGTGCCCTGATCATTCCAAAGCTCATAGCGCTATCAAAGAAGGATGATCCAGGCAGTGTCGTTACTGTTTGTTTTCCAGCATTGATAAGATCAGCATCTTCTTCTCCTTCAAAGGGAAAAGGTCCGGTTCCGAGTAGTCCATTTTCAGATTGCAGAACTACTTCAATGTTATTGGGAACATAATTGGCCACTAAGGTGGGGATTCCAATGCCCAAGTTGACGTACATGCCGTCTTTGACTTCTAATGCAATTCTTTTTGCAATTCCATTTTTATCCAACATGATTAAACGCGTTTTTGGGTGGTTCTTTGTTCAATTCTCTTTTCGTATCGCTTTCCTTGGAAGATGCGATGCACATAGATGCCAGGGGTATGTATGTGGTCAGGGTCCAATTCGCCAGCAGGAACCAATTCCTCTACTTCCGCAATGGTTATTTTTCCCGCCATGGCCATCATGGGATTAAAATTCCTGGCGGTACTTCTGAATATCAAATTGCCCATGGTGTCTCCTTTCCAGGCTTTGACGACGGCAAAGTCGGCGTCAAAGGCATATTCCATGAGGTAAGTTTTTCCGTTGAAGACCCTTGTTTCTTTTCCCTCAGCCACTTCCGTTCCTACGCCAGCGGGGGTATAGATGACAGGCATTCCATATCCTGCTGCCATGCATCTTTGGGCCAATGTGCCCTGGGGAATCAGTTCTACGTCTAATTCTCCACTGAGCATTTGTCTTTCAAACTCCTCGTTTTCTCCTACATAAGAACTGATCATTTTTTTGACCTGTTTGCTTTGGAGCAATAAGCCTAATCCAAAATCATCAACACCTGCATTGTTGGAGATGCAGGTCAAATCATTAACGCCCAAATTGACCAACTCGGTTATGCAGTTTTCTGGAATGCCACAAAGGCCAAAACCTCCAAGCATAAGGGTCATACCACTTTGAATGCCTTGGCAGGCTTCGTTGGCATCTTTTACAACTTTGTTAAAACCCATTTTTATTTTTTTAGTATTGAATCTGCTCCGCCCATGAACAACTCTCCATTGTTGTACAAATCTTCATCGCCATCATCGGAGAACACATCCTCCGCAAAAATAGCGTCTGGTTCGTGCACATTGCAATCAAATCGCAAGGTGTCATAGTTTTCAGGTCTTGGAAAGTCACCTTTGGAGATTGTGATGTTGGGATCCGCGTACACTTTGTTCATGAAATAACCAAAGATGGGAAGTCCTGTATTGGCGCCTTGACCCAAGTTGGTGCTGCTGAATCGGATGGTGGGGTCTTGTGCACCTACCCATACTCCGGTAACCAAATCTGGCGTCATACCGATGAACCAACCATCTGTGTTGCTCTGTGTTGTTCCTGTTTTTCCTGCCAATGGGTAACGAAGATTTCCGTATGGTCTGCCACTTCTGATGCGGGCTGCGGTTCCAAAGTTGCATACGCCCTTCATCATGTCCACCAATGCATAAGATACGCTTGGATCAAGGGCTTGACTGATTTGCGGATCTGCTTCGTAAATCATGTTGCCATTGCGGTCTTCAATGCGAAGCAAATAGGTGGGTTCAATGTACATGCCATGATTGACCATCGCGGAGTTGGCTCCTACCATTTCATACAGCGACAATTGCGCCACACCCAGTGCAATGGAATAGGTGCGGGGAATGTCACTCTTTATACCCAGATTGCGCGCCAATGCCACTACAGCATCCACTCCGTAATCGCTGATCAATTGCGCGGCTACTGTATTGACGGATGCTGCGAGCGCTTTGTTCATCACATATCGTCCGGCGCTTCCTCCGCGCGGACACCAGCGTTCACCGGTAGGTAAATTAAAACAAGGTGATGCAACAACGATGGGGTCACATGGTTTTTTACCCATACGCAGCGCCGTGGCGTAAACAATCGGTTTAAACGTAGATCCCACCTGACGGCGTGATTGGTAAACATTGTCGTACTTAAAATAGTTGTAATCTATGCCACCAACCCAAGCTTTGACATGCCCTGTTTTTGGGTCCATGGACATGAGGCTGGCATGAAGTATTGTCTTATGGTACAAAATACTATCCATGGGACTCATGAGTGTGTCTTTGGGTCCCTTGTGCGTGTATACCTTCATTTTGGTTTTGGTCTGGAAGATTTTTTGAATCTCCGCTTCATCGTGCGATTCCCAATGCTCACCGCATCCTCCAGCCTCTGTATCACATACATATTCTTTGCCTTCTTTTACAATATAGCTTTTGGGTCTTTTGCATTCTGGGCACATGTGTCCGGCCAAAAATTTGTATCGCTCACTTTGTTTGTAAGCTTGATCCATGATGTTTTTGCGGTCACCTTCTGTGATTCCATTGTAGAAAGGATAGTTTTCCTTTTTTCTCGATTTTAAATCTTGTGTAAATGCTTTTTGCAATTCTTTGCTCAAATGCTCTTCTACCGCCCATTCCCCATATTCCTGCATTTTGGCATCCAAGGTGGTGTAGATTTTTAACCCATCTTTGTAGATGTTGTAGGGTGTGCCATCTGCTTTGACATATTTCAAATTGCCATCTGCATCCTTCTCATCAAAAATTTCCTGAATTTTCAAGCGCAACACTTCTCTGAAGTAAGGCGCCATGCCCTCTGTGTGGCTGATTTTTTGAAAATCCAATCCCAATGGTAAAACACGTAAGCTATCATATTGCTGTTCTGATAGGTAATTGTTTTTAACCATCTGTTTCAAAACCACTTCACGGCGTTTGGTAACTTTCTCTTCTCGTTTTACAGGATTGAACAACGAAGAGTTTTTGAGCATACCGATAAGCATTGCTCCTTGTTCTACGGTCAATTTATCTGGCGTTGTGTTAAAATACACCAAAGCCGCAGATTTGATTCCTACGGCTTGGTTTAAGAAATCATATTGGTTGAGATAAAGGGTAATGATCTCTTCTTTGGTATACAAGCGTTCCAACTTGCATGCGATAATCCATTCACGGATTTTTTGCCAAGCACGTTTTACTTTTCCAACTTTTTCGAAATTCTTGGTGAACTGTTGTTTGGCCAATTGTTGAGTGATGGTGGATCCTCCACCGTCTTGTCCTAGGCTGAACATGGCTCTGAATAACCCCAAGTAATCTACGCCGCTGTGCTGGTAGAATCTTTCATCTTCCGTGGCAACCAATGCATCCACGACATGTTTTGGAATTTCATTGAATTTTACATCTGCACGGTTTTCTTTGAAGTAAGATCCAATCATTTTTCCGTCAGTGGAATAAATGGATGAAGCCAAGCTAACCTTGGGATTGGCTAGAGTTTCTACATTGGGAAGACCGCTCAATAGGGTGATGAGCAGAATGAGAAGAACCAACAACACTGGACTGGCTCCAATCCAAATGAGTCGCTTATTGTATTTCTTGGTTTGCTCAGGGCTAAATTTTTCCATTCTTGCAAAGATAAAACGCTGACATTGCGCTTATCGATGGAGTTCACCTTGTTTTAACAATGGTTTGCTCATTTCTCAACCTGAATTTCAGGGTCAAAAGCATGGAAGTATCCATGTATCTTTTTGGCTACTGGAGCGGAAACGCAACTGGTTAGGGATTCAACACTTTGAGCTTTGATATTGTCAACACTGCCAAATTGAATCAAAAGTTTTTGGGCACTCTTGATTCCCAGTCCTGGAATTTGGGTCAATTCTGTTTGTAGGGCTTCTTTGCTTCTTCTGTTGCGGTGTTTGGATAGACCAAAACGATGCGCCTCATCGCGCAGTTGTTGAATGAGTTTTAATGATTCTGAGCGTTTGTCCAAATAGAGCGGGTCTGAATCACCTGGAAAATAGATCTCCTCGAGTTTTTTGGCAATGCCAATGACAGCAACCTTCCCCACGAGATTGAGTGTGGCCAGGCTTTCCATGGCTGCGCTCAATTGTCCCTTGCCACCATCAATAATAATCAGTTGCGGCATCGGTTCATTTTCCTCCATTACGCGGTGGTATCTTCTGAATATTGCCTCCCTCATGGTGGCGAAATCGTCAGGGCCTTGAACGGTTTTGACATTGAAAATCCGGTAATCTTTTTTGCTGGCCTTGGCCTCTTTGAAAACCACGCAAGCACTGACAGGATTGGTACCTTGAATGTTTGAATTGTCAAAACATTCAATGTGTCGGGGTAAATCTTTGAGGTGAAGATCTTTTTGTAAAGTGGACAATATCCGCTCCGTATGTCGGGCAGGGTCTGTCAGTTCTATTTGTTTGTGGGACTGCAACAAGCTCTGCTTGGCATTTCGCTCCGACAATTCCAACAATTTTTTCTTGTCTCCGCGCAACGGAACGGTAAGCTTAACTTTTTCCCAAGGCCAATCAATGTCAAAAGGAACCAGTACTTCAAAGGACTTGGATTTGAATTTTTCTCGGATATGGGTCACAGCAAAAGTCAGCACCTCTTCATCGGTTTCATCCATTCTTTTTTTCAATTCCATGTTGTATCCTATGGCAATGGTACCGTTCATGATTTGAAGGTAATTGACAAAGGAGCTGTTGTCATCTGAGACCATGGTAAAGACGTCAATGTGCGAAATGGAAGGATGTACAATGGTATTTTTGGTTTGAAAACTTTCCAGTGCATCAATTTTTTCTTTGATCTTTTGTGCAGCTTCAAACTCTAATGCAGTGGCTTTTTGCAACATGTCTTGTTTTAAATCGCGAAGCACATCGCCATAATAGCCACGGATAATGCGTTTGATTTGAAAGATGTGTTGATCATACTCATCTTCTGATTGTCGCGCATCACATGGACCAAGGCAATTGCCAATGTGGTACTCTAAACAAACCCGGAATTTACCTTTTTCAATATTCTCTTGCGACAACGGTAAATTGCAGGTTCTGATGGGGTAGAGTGTTTTGGCCAATTCCAACACTTGATGCATGGCTTTGACACTGGTAAATGGACCCAGATAGGTTGAGCCGTCTTTCAGTATTTTACGAGTTGCAAATACCCTGGGAAATTTTTCATTTTTGATGACAATGCTGGGATAAGTTCTGTCATCTTTTAATGCAATATTGTACTTGGGTTTGAATTTTTTTATCAGGGAGTTTTCTAGCAACAAGGCGTCAGATTCCGTGGCAACTACAATGAACTTGATGTCAGCAATGCGTTTGACCAATTGAAAGGTCTTGGCATTTTCAAATTTTATTTTACTGAAATAGCTGCTTACGCGGTTTTTAAGCACTTTGGCCTTTCCAATGTAGAGCAACAGCCCTTGCTCATCATAGTATTGGTAAACACCTGGCTTGTCCGGCAGTGTTTTGAGGATGTTCTCTATGTGGGCGTTGGTTTTCAAACGTGGCGAAGTTAATGCGAATGTGGTTTAACTTAGCGCCATGCAATTGATCACAGGTGCAACGGGATTGGTAGGCTCACACGTCTTAAAGTATCTTTTACAAAAAGGAGAGGAGGTGACTGCTTTGTTCCACAATAGACAGCCTGAAGAGACGGAAAAATGGTTGCGTAAAATGGGGGTCAATTGGCCATCCAATCAGTTGCATTGGATGACAACAGAAACATTTTGGAATCAACACCAGTTGGATCACTACGATGTCATTTATCATTGCGCTGCGGTGGTTAGCTATCACGCTCAGGATCATGCCATCATGATGGAAGTAAATGTCCACCAGACAGCGGAATGGGTGGATTGGGCTTTGGAGTTTGGTGTTGCTTTCTGTCATGTTAGTTCAATTGCAGCTTTGGGAAAATCGGAAGAAAATGCCCCCATAGATGAGCAATGTTTTTGGCAGCCTTCCAAATCCCATACAGAGTATTCAAGGACAAAGTTTTTGGGTGAAATGGAGGTTTGGCGCGGCATAGAAGAGGGGCTTCAGGCGGTTATTGTCAATCCTGGGGTGATCATTGGAGACGTTGATTTGCAGCAGAGTTCGGGTCAATTGTTTGGCACCGTGGCGCGTGGTTACAACTATTATCCGCTTGGGGGTACCGGTTGGATAGGAGCCAATGATGTTGCCCAAATCATGGTGCGTTTGGTAAAGGATAATTGTTGGGGAGAGCGGTATATTTTAGTAGCAGAGAATCAAACCATGGAGTGGGCTTTTGCCACAATGGCAAAAGCAATGAGACTGCGGATTCCACAAAAACCACTCTCACAATGGATGTTGACACTCCTTTATTGGGTGGATGCCATCAGCGAAAAATTGTCGGGTAAGAAGGCCATGGTAACCGCTGAAACCATCCGAAACACCGCACAAATCAAGCGATTTAGTAATCAAAAAATAGTGAAACAACTGCAATGGAAGTTTGAGTCGGTGGAAGATGTTATCGAACAAACCGCGCGCAATCTATTTCCGCAGTTACCTTTGTCAATCGAAAAAAATTAGCATGGAAGCCATCAAGAAGAAAGACGCTCTGGATTATCACGAGCAGGGAAGAAAGGGGAAGTTGGAAATTATACCCACTAAACCGCACAGTTCACAACGAGACTTGGCCTTGGCTTATTCGCCAGGTGTAGCTGAACCAGTTTTGGCCATTGCGGAAAATCCAGATGATGTTTACCGTTATACGGCCAAAGGAAATTTGGTTGCTGTTATTTCCAATGGAACGGCCATTTTGGGATTGGGAAATTTAGGTCCTGAAGCCTCCAAACCAGTGATGGAAGGGAAGTGCATGTTGTTCAAGATTTTTGCAGATATCGATAGTATTGACATTGAAGTGAAGGCCACTGATGTTGATGAGTTCGTGAACACAGTGAAGAATATTTCGCCCACATTTGGAGGTATCAATTTGGAAGATTTAAAAGCGCCTGAAGCATTTGAAATTGAGGAGCGATTGAAAGCTGAATTGGATATTCCAATCATGCATGACGACCAGCATGGAACTGCTATAATCAGCAGTGCGGCTTTGATCAATGCTTTGGAATTGGCGGAGAAGGAAATAGGTGCGGTGAAAATTGTTGTGAGTGGTGCAGGGGCAGCCGCGTTGAGTTGTGTTGATATGATGATTCAGTTGGGTGCTAATCCCAAGAATGTATTTATGTACGATTCCAAAGGATTAATTACCGCGGATCGTGAGGATTTGGATCATCGAAAAAGAAGATTTGCTACAGAAGACAACTTGGGTACATTGGCGGAAGCCATGTTAGGGGCGGATGTATTTTTGGGATTGTCGCAAGGAAACATTGTTTCTCAAGAAATGATCGTTGCCATGGCGGACAATCCTGTGGTTTTTGCATTGGCCAACCCCAATCCTGAAATATCATATGATGAAGCATTGGCCGCAAGGCCAGACGTCATCATGGCTACGGGTAGAAGTGACCATCCCAACCAAGTGAACAATGTATTGGGATTCCCTTTCATTTTCCGTGGTGCTTTGGACGTGCGTGCACGTTGCATCAACAATGAAATGAAGTTGGCCGCTGTGCATGCATTGGCTGCATTGGCCAAGGAATCTGTTCCAGAAGAAGTTGTACAAGCATACAACTTGCAATCATTGAGTTTTGGTAGAGATTACATTATCCCCAAGCCATTGGATCCGCGTTTGATCTACGTTGTATCTACAGCAGTGGCTAAGGCAGCAGTAGAAAGTGGAGTGGCCAAGCTCCCAATGAAAGATGTGGAAGCCTATAAGGCAGAGTTGTTGAATCGCATTGGTCGTGACAACGCCCTGTCAAGAGGAATTGCTGAACGTGCCAGAAAATCACCCAAGCGTGTGGTTTTTGCGGAGGGTGAGAATATTAAAATTCTAAAAGCTGCAGAGGCCGCCAAAGATGAAGGATGCGCCATTCCCATTTTGTTGGGTGATGAAAAACGCATTCGCGAGTTGATGGAGGAATGGGACATTGATTTGCGCGATGCTCAAATCTTTGATCCACGTGTAGAAGCCAATGATGCCAATAGAGAGCGATTTGGACAGATTTATTTTGAAAGAAAACAACGCCGTGGAGTCACCTTTACTGATGCAGTAAGGTCAATGCGTGAAAGGAATTATTTTGGAGCGATGATGGTGGAAACAGGTATGGCAGATGCCATGATCAGTGGAATGACCAGAAATTATTCCAAGGTTATTCGTCCAGGATTGCAGGTCATAGGACCAGCAGAGGGGGTAAAGAAGGTGTGTGGAATGTACATTGTACAAACCCTGAAAGGTCCATTGTTCATTGCAGATACAACGGTCAATGAGGATCCATCCGCTGAGGATATTGTAGAAATTACCTTAAGGGTGGCAGAGTCCATCAGTAAGATGAAGATTACGCCGCGCATTGCGCTGTTGAGTTATTCCAATTTTGGCTCGGCTAAAGGAAAAGATCCAATGAAAATGGCCAAAGCATCGGCTATTCTGCAGCGCGATCATCCCAATCTTTTGGTGGATGGTGAGTTACAGGCCAATTTTGCGTTGAATCAGGAAATGATGGAAGAGAATTTCCCTTTCTCCAAATTGGTGGGACACCAAGTAAATACATTGATTTTCCCTAACCTTTCCGCTGGAAACATTGCTTATAAATTATTGCAAGAAACGGCAGGTTATGAAGTCATTGGACCAGTATTATTGGGCATGAATCACAGTTATCATATCCTTCAACTGGGCTGCTCTGTAAGGGAAATCATCAACATGATTCGAATAGCAGTGGTGGATGCGCAATTCAAGGGTACAGGACGCGCATAAACTTGCGGGTTTTTTTGTATTTTCGAGCCTTTCAAAAAATGAGAGGCTATGGTAACGAGTATTAGGGGTAAACTATTGGAAAAAAGCCCAGTTCACGCGGTTGTGGATGTGAACGGCATGGGCTATTTAATCCAAATACCACTGAGCACATACAGCCAGTTGCCCGACGGTGGGGAAGTGACCTTGTATACCCACATGCACATCAACGGAAATGACTTTTCATTGGTCATGTATGGATTCAGCAATCCAGAAGACCGTGAGGTTTTTAAAAAATTGATTTCTGTAAGTGGCGTGGGTCCCAATACTGCCCGTGTGGTATTGTCTAGCCTAACCGCTGATGAATTGAGAACCATCATCGTCCAGAAAGATGTGGCTAGCTTAAAGCGCATCAAGGGAATTGGAGAAAAAACTGCAGAGCGCATGATTGTGGATTTGCACGATAAAATGGGCAAGTTGGAGAATATGAGCACCACTGAGAAATCTGGAATTGCATACAATATTCAAAAGCATGATGCGTTATTAGCCCTTTCCTCGTTGGGATTGGACAAAACCAAAGCTGAAAAAACCTTGGATAAGGTGATGAAAGAATGGCCCAATGCAGGATTGGAAGAATGGATCAAATGGGTATTGAAGCAGATTTAAGTGAAGCGTAGTTTTGGGCATATCGTTCATTGGTTGTTTATTGCTGTCATTACAGTAGTCTCATCTTGGGTCGCCTTGTCTGTGACCACTATTGAGAGTTCAGTTTACTACCGAAGAAGGGAAAGTGTTATCACCAAAGCGGATACCACCATCACACCTCCCGTTTGGCCCAATCAAGATCCCATCAACCCCTCGCCTAATCCTTCTGGTATAGCGGTGCCACTCCCTAAAAACATCAAGTACCATGTGGAATACAATCCAGTTACAGGGATGTATGAAGTGTCGCAAAAGGTTGGGGACAGAATTGATTTCAGAAACGCAACGCAAATGACCCGCGAGGAGTTCATGGATTTTCAACTCAAAGACAACGTCACTGCTTATTGGAAAGAGTTGGTAGAAGAGGATGATCAAGCCAAGAGAGAGTTTGCGCCTGTTTTTAAAATCAACTCGGATGCTTTTGAAAATATTTTCGGATCCAATGAAATTGAGATTCGCCCGCAGGGTAGCGCTGAATTGACCTTTGGAATGAACATGTCCAAGGTGGACAATCCAAGAATTCCGGAGCGCCAACGCAAAGTAACCACCTTCAATTTTGATCAAAAAATTCAGCTCAATGTAACGGGTAATATTGGTACGCGTATGAAGCTCAATGTCAATTACAACACGGAGAGCCAGTTTGATTTTGAGAATCAAATGAAGTTGGGATATACGGGTGATGAGGACCAAATTGTAAAGAAAATTGAATTGGGAACTGTACAGATGCCCCTTTCAGGATCCCTGATACAAGGGAGCTCTAGCTTGTTTGGAGCCAAGATTGAAACCCAATGGGGTAAATTAAAAAACACCACAGTTCTTTCACAACAAAAAGGAGAGCGCAAAGAAATCACCGTTCAAGGCGGTGCACAGACTCAGCAATTTGATATTGCTGCCGACAACTATGAAGCCAATCGCCATTACTTTTTGTCAGGATTTTTTAGAAACAGTTACGACAAGGCCATGGAGACCTTGCCAGTCGTTAACAGCGGCGCCAACATTACGCGGATTGAGGTGTGGGTGGTGAACCAGCAAGCCAATACACAGGATGTGAGAAATATATTGACCTTCTCTGATTTGGGAGAAAGTCAAAATTACATGTCAACGGATTATGCTTTCCAGGGTTTGATGAATCCCAACCAGATTCCCAATCCGGACAATGACAACAACGCGTTGTATGATGTGATGATGGGTGCTCCAGAAATTCTGGGATTTACCAATGCCAACCCGGCCATTCAAGCGCTGGGATTGGGTTTGAAACAAGGCGTGCATTATGAGCGTGTGGGTAATGCGCGCAAGCTCACCAGTTCTGAATTTACTTACAATGCCCGATTGGGCTTTATCTCTTTGAAACAGGCGCTCAACAATGCTGAGGTTTTGGGCGTTGCTTTTGAATACACGTTGAACGGACAAACTTATCAAGTGGGAACATTCTCTCAAGATGGAGTTGCGGCGCCCAACGCATTGGTGTTGAAGATGCTGAAGTCGTCGATTACAATGGTCAAGCTGAGCAACGGCGATCCTGCTCCATTGTGGGACAACATGATGAAGAACGTTTACAACTTGGGCGCCTTTGGGGTTTCTCCAGAAAATTTCCGTTTGGACGTTTGGTACAACAATCCATCAACAGGGGTTAACATGAATAGCATTCAACGCGATCCCCTGTCAGGTAAATTGCTGCTGCAAGTGTTGGATTTGGACCGCATTGACAACCAACAAATGCCTTACCCCGATGCCTTCTTTGACTTTGTTCCCAATGCGGCCACCCAGGGAGGTTTGATTGATGCGCAAACGGGTAGGATTTTCTTTCCTCACGTAGAACCTTTTGGACAACACTTGTCCAATGAAATCATCGCAGGCCTTGGAAATACCTCAGCTGCGCAACAAATGATAAGCCAAGTGGTTTTTCAGCCGTTGTATGATAGTACAAAAACATCAGCGCAAATCAATTTCCCTCAGTTGAATCGATTTAGAGTTAAAGGACAATACCAAAGTGCATCGGGTTCTGACATTTCATTGAATGCGATGAACATTCCTCAAGGGTCTGTGAGTGTCACTTCGGGCAGCATTAAGTTGGTTGAAGGTCAAGACTACACGGTGGATTACAACTTGGGTCGAGTTAAAATCATCAATGAGGGAGTCATGAACAGCGGCAATCCCATTAAGGTTTCTGTGGAGAGCAACTCGCTGTTCAACATGCAATTCAAGACCATGATTGGGAGCCGTTTTGACTATAAATTCAGTGATAAATTGACCGTAGGATCGACAGTGATGAATTTGCGCGAGCGGCCGCTAACGCAGAAGGTAAACATTGGAGACGAGCCCGTGAACAACTGGGTATTGGGTGCAGATTTTAATTATCAGGAAGAGGTTCCGTTCATCACAGAGATGATTGACCGATTGCCTTTTATTAAGACCAAGGCCAAGTCAACCATCTCATTCAGTGGAGAGGCTGCAAAGCTTTTCCCAGGTCATAGCAAAGCCATTTCTAAAATCGGTAATTCTTATATTGACGACTTTGAAGGAAGCCAGAGCATCATAGATTTAAGGACCATTAACCAATGGTTCTTGGCCAGTACGCCTAAATTACAACAAGGGTTGTTTCCTGAAGGAAATATCGAGGATAGTTTGATTTATAACTATAACCGTGCGCGATTGAGTTGGTATGTCATTGACCCATTGTTTTATCGTTCCAATGCATTGACGCCTTCCAATGTAGATGCAGAAATGCAAAGCGATCATCGCATGCGCGAGGTTTTGGAATCAGAGGTTTTCCCCAACCGGCAATTGCCTCCTGGAACGCCGCCCAATATTGCTACTTTGGATTTGACTTATTATCCCAATGAACGTGGACCATACAACTTTGATGATCCAGATGGAGTGCCAGGATATTCATCTGGATTGAGTGAAGATGGGTTTTTGAATGATCCAGAGACGCGATGGGGTGGGATACAACGCGCATTGACCACAACCGACTTTGAAATGAGCAACGTACAGTTCATTCAGTTTTGGTTGATGGATCCTTTTCATGCGGACTCGCCCAATGACAATGGCGGTGACTTATATTTCAACTTGGGTAATGTTTCTGAAGATGTGTTGAACGATTCTCAATTGTCTTTTGAGAATGGTTATCCAACAGATAATAATCCATTGCCGACCCTTCAAGGAACATGGGGTAATTATCCTAATCCTTCCACTTTCAACGTGGTCAATGCCTTTGACAATACCACAGGATCCTATGCACAGCAAGATATTGGAATTGATGGATTGACATCGGGTGGAGAGCAAACATTTTTCTCGCAATGGTTATCATCCGTGCAAGGTCATGTAACTGCGGATGCTTATGGTAAAATTGCACAAGATCCAGCAGCTGATGATTTCCGTTATTTCAGGGGCAGTCAGAGTGACCAAGAGAATTTGAACACCATTGATCGTTACAAGTTTTTCAATGGTTACGAGGGTAACTCCAATACATCTAGTCCAGAAGGCTATCCCATAGCTGCAACCACAGTTCCCAATACGGAAGACATCAACCAAGACATTACCCTGAATCAAATTGAAAGTTATTTCCAATACAAAGTGAGCCTGCGTCCTGGTGATTTGGGAGAGAACAATATTGGCGACAATTACATCACCGATAGTTTTGTGACCACCAAAACCACTGCAGATGGAGAGGAAAGAGAGATCAGGTGGTACCAATTCAAAGTACCGATCAAGGAATTTCAAAAGCGAATTGGAAATATTCCTGATTTCCGCTCAATCCGTTATATCCGCATGTTCTTGAAAGGTTGGGAACAGCCAGTGACCTTGCGCTTTGCGCGATTGGAGTTGGTTCGCGGTGAGTGGCGAAAATTTGACAGTAGTCTTTTAGGACCACAAGAATTGGAGCCTAATGATGATGAGCCAACGGAGTTTGATATCGCAGCGGTCAACATTGAAGAGAATGGAAACCGTGAGCCTGTTCCCTATACTGTACCTCCAGGAATTATTCGTGAGCAGGATGTGGCCTCGGCCAACTTGCGCAGCATGAATGAGCAATCCTTATCCATGACTGTTTGCAATTTGAACGATGGTGATGCCAAAGCAGCTTACCGCAATGTAACTTTTGACATGCGTCAGTACAAGCGTCTGCGCATGTTTGCTCACATGGAGGCCAAGGGAGTGGAAAGTGCATTAAAGAACAAAGACCTTACAGTGTTTGTCCGTTTGGGTTCAGACTTTGATCAAAACTATTATGAATATGAAATGCCCATGTCGGTGACGCCGTGGTTCACGGATGATGACAACGACATTTGGCCAGAGGAAAATAATTTTGACATTGTCATCAAAGATTTGCAAGACCTAAAAGCCAATCGTCCTGCGGGTTTCAGCGCATTACAAGAGTTTTCTAAGATGCTCTCAGAGAACATTCGCATTTCGGTAAAAGGTAATCCAAACGTTTCCAATGTGACGGTGTTGATGATTGGTGTGCGCAATCCTGACGACAAGAAAAACAGTTTTGTGAGCAATGATGACGGCTTGGCCAAGTGCGCTACGATATGGGTGAATGAATTGCGTTTATCGGAGTTTGACAATACTTCAGGTTGGGCAGCAGTGGGTCGGATGACAGCACAATTGGCGGATTTGGCAACGGTCAATGTAGCGGGAAACATCAGTACGCCAGGGTGGGGATCCGTAGAACAAAAAGTACAGCAGCGACAACAAGAAACCAAGACTGGCGTAGATGCCAGCACCACTATACAAATGGGTAAATTGATGCCAGAAAACTGGGGTGTTCAATTGCCTTTGTTCATGGGTTATTCAGAGAATGTGTCTACACCAAGGTATAGTCCTTTACAGCCCGATTTGGAACTGAACGATTTGCCCAATCTTTCAAAACCGTTGAAACAAAAGTCGCAAACCATGACGCGGCGCAGGAGTATCAATGTAACTAACGTAAAGATTGCACCCAAGAAAGGAGAGAAAGAGGCATCGGGAGGAGGAGGAGCTCCACCGGCGCCTGGAGCGCCTGCAGCAGCGGCAAGTGGCGGGGATAAGCCTAAGTTTTACGCCATTGATAATTTCAGTGTGAGTTATGCCTACAACGAAATTTACTTCCGAGACATCAATATTGATTGGCGATTGAATAAGCAGTACACCGGAGCCTTTGATTATGCTTTCACCAACAAGCCCAAGGAGATCAAGCCATTTGCAAAGTTGCCATTGGTGAAAACGTCACCTTACTTGAAATGGATCAAAGAATTTAATTTTTACCCCGGTATTAAATCCGTTGGATTCCATACAGACATGAATCGGTCTTATGAGACGAGCAGAATCAGAAACAACACCTTGGAATTGTCTGGGGTATACAGTGACATGTTGATACAGACACAAGCGCAGAAGAATTGGAGTTGGAATAGGAATTACAATGTGAAATATGATTTGACCAAGAGCATCAAGATGGATTTGACAGCATCCACAACAGCCCTGATACGTGAGCCACGAGGAGTGATAAACCGTGAGGACAAAGATTGGTATGAGGCATACAAGGATACCGTTCGTCAGAATATCTTGAGCATGGGTGAACCTACCATTTACAATCACCAATTTAATGCTTCCTATAAATTGCCATTTGACAAGTTTCCTTTGATAGATTTTGTGAATTCAGATGTGAAGTATGGCTCAAGCTTTAGATGGGATCGTGCACCGTTTACACAAGATACGCTTGGAAACAAAATACAAAACTCAAGGCAGTTGAACTTTAATGCAACGGCCAATTTTGAGACCCTGTACAATAAAGTTCCCAAGCTGAAGGAAATCAACCAAGGGAAGAAAAAGGATGATAAGAAGAAGTCTGGCGATAAAGACAATCCAGACAACAAAGACGGATTTGGAAAGGAGTTAGATAAAAAGGAAAAGAAAGAGAAAATTGTTTGGACGGATGTGGCTTTGCGTTTCTTGATGATGGTGAGAAATGCCAACATGAGCTACACCAAAAATGAGGGGATGATGTTGCCAGGATACAATCAACGAGCTGGCTTGCTGGGATTGAATAATCAGTTTACAGCACCAGGAATTGGATTTGTATTGGGACAACAGAATACAGATTGGCGAGGGGATTTGACAGATCGCAATTTTGCGCTGGATATGGCCAATGGTGGTTATGTGGTGGGATCTCCTTATCAGAACAATCAATACACGGAAACATCCAGCACTACGTGGAATGCCAAGGCATCCATTGAGCCCATCAAGTATTTGAAAATTGAGTTGACCGCCAACAGACAAGATGGAAGAAACTTGACCAGCTTCTTCCGTTATTCAGCGGATTCCATGGAGTACCAATTCCAATCACCAATGGAGACCGGAAACTTCAGTGCATCTATCAATACCTGGGCAACGGCTTTTGCGCGTGATGACAAAGACAATGGAAACATGTCTGACCCATTCTTGAATTTAATTGCATACAGACAAGAGATTTCAGGTAGATTGAATACAGTGAATTATCAATTGACGGATGTGGATAGTGCTGGCTATTATCAAGGCTTTGGCGGAACATCTCAGGATGTCATTATTCCAGCGTTCATCGCTGCGTATTCTGGGAAGAGCACCAGTGAAGTATCGTTGAATCCATTCAAGACCATGGCGCAACCCAACTGGAAAATCAGTTATGATGGATTGACCAAATTGGAAAGCGTGAAGAAATATTTTAAGCAATTCACCATCAACCACCAGTACAAGTCGACGATGAATGCGAGCTATGTGACCAACTTGAATTTTGAGCAGGACATGTTAGGCAGACCGACAGCATTGGATGCCAACGCTCAGCCCAATTGGATATCACAGAAGCAGATCAATACCGTGACCATTACTGAGTCTATGTCGCCGTTGTTGGGATTTGATATGACGGTAAAGACCAAGAAGAGCAATGACCCTCAGATTAAGGTTGAGATGAAGCGCGACAGAACCATTGCTTTGGGCTTGGCCAATAATCAGGTCACGGAAAATAGAAGCAATAGTTTTGTGATTGGAACGGGATACAAGTTCACGGACATCCCTAATCCAATTGCCAAAATCAAGGGAAAGAAGTTTCCTATGAAGTTGTTAAAGAGTACAACGTTGACATTGCGTGCTGATTTAACCATGCGTGACAACGTGACCATGATCCGCAAGATTGTAGAACAGCAAAATCAAATTACTGCGGGACAGACCTTGTGGAGTTTAAAGACAAGCGCAGACATGGCAGTGAGTGACAAGTTGACCTTGCGATTCTTCTATGATCACCAATTCAACAAACCCAAGATTTCCAACTCATTCAACAATACCAACATCAATTCAGGTATTGCGATAAGGTTTACGTTGAATGGGTAGACTAACTCTTCCCCCACCAAAATAATCCATTGGCGCTGAGGAAAGTAGTTAAAAAGACAACGGCCAAGCTGATGTTGGGCGTATTGGGTGGCATCAAGAAAGTAATGCCAATGATGATCAAAGTGAAACTGTAAAGTATGGCACAAACCTGACGGTGGGTGTACCCCATCGATAGCAGTTTGTGGTGAATGTGATTCTTGTCCGCCTTAAAAGGAGAATTGCCCTTTGAAATTCTCACTGTAAAGGCCCTGAGTGTGTCCATCAATGGGTAACATAAAATGGCCATTGCCAATACAGGTTTTGATACATTGGCCAAAATACCATACATTCTGTTGGGTGGAAACTCTATCAATTTCATCGCCAAGACATACAACACCATACCCAATATCAAGGATCCAGAATCACCCATGAATATTTTGGCTGGCTGAAAATTGAAAAACAAAAATCCTATCAATGATCCAGCTAAACTGAATGCCAAAAGAGATAACGGTAAATCACCTGTACTGTAAAACCAAATGCCAAATGTAGCGGCAGCAATAAAACCTATTCCACCAGCTAAACCATCCACGCCGTCAATCAAATTAATGGAATTGACAATAACGATGTAGGTAAATAAGCTCACAATCAAACTCACCCAATAAGGCAATTCACCCACAGAGAACAATCCCCAAAAGCTGGTGATTCGGATGTTTGCCATGTATACCAAAATGATACCAACCAAAAAATGCACATATAATTTCTTGTTGGGTGCTACACCAATGATATCATCCTTTAATCCCAAAAAGAAAAGAACAAACATCGAAGCCACCAAGTATTTGAACTCATTGAGCGCAGACAATGGATCATAATTATTCCCCATCATCCATTGGTCCTTGGAGGGAAACATCAAACAATAAGCAAATAGGGTTCCTGCAAAAATCATGATACCGCCAATAGTAGGGATGCTGCGGTTGTGCAGTTTCCTTTGGTCACCTGGTTCATCCACCAGATGCTTCAGCTTGGCTACTTTGATGAGAGATGGCATTGCTATCATCACCAAGAGCAGGGCTGTTAAGAAAGCCAATGCTAAGTCAACGATCAAGGTTTTTGGTTTTGGTTAGGTGAAGATACACCGATTTTTTTAAAAATCGAAAGCCCTGTAGCAAATGTCACTGGTTATTTTGAAGGTTACGATTTGTCCGGTGATGTTGGTTTTATAACTGTTGTCTAAAGTTGATTTTAATTCATCCACTTGGGTAACCCCCAACCACACGCAAAGATGGGTATGTGGTTGAATCAAGTAACCAATTTCGCCTTGGAAGTATTGGAAGTCTCTTTTGCCAATTTTCTGGCCATAATCCACCGCGTATGGATTGGCGGCACTTCCGATATCTTGTTGTATCCAATGATAACAACCTTGCGCCAAAATGCGCTTCCAGCGATAATGTCCTCTGATTAACCATTCCGTTAATGCTGATCCTGACGCATGTCCCAGGGGTTGATTTTGCTGCGTGAGCGACATGAGGGTTACATTTTGCGAATAGAAATAGGCACCCACTTGATTGTACTCTACACGCAAATCCAAATTTTTCATTCCAATATCGGTGAACAATGCACCAAATTGCAATGCGTCTTTTCCCAAACCTTTGAATACCCATCCATACTGACCATATATCGTGGTGTTGCGATTGGCATTCCATTTTAGATTGCCACCATACAGGACCGTGGCATTGCTGTCTTTTTGTGCCATCCATCCCCTGGCGCCAATAATGGGAACATAGGCATGCACTTCAGGAGCTACAACCCCTTGAGGAGTCCATCGCGCAGAAACGACGGTTTCCATCAACGCAATTTCTAATTTTTCTGTTGGTAAATAAGACAAATAATTCCAGGTGATCAATTTCCGTTTGAACAAACTTTCACCGGTGCTTCCCAATGGGATTCTCGATTGTTCTTGCCCAATACCAACAGTACTCTTGTATTGAAAATGTTGGTTTTGTAGTCCTAATTGAAGCATGGGCATGTTCATTGAAGCATCTGATAATATCAAGGAGCGATAGCCATTTCCAAAAAACTGTTTACCATACATCAGTCCCAAATTCCACCATGATTGAGATCCGATGAACAATGAACTGGTGGAGATTCCATAGTCATATCCATACTTCTTGAATTCTTTGTGACGCCCCATGCCCGGAATGACGCCTGTTGAGTCAGCCCAAATGCTCTGGTAGTAAGGAAGTACACTTTGGCTTTCGAGAAAGATGGTTTGAAACTCTACACTGTTACCAATACGTCCTTGGACAATTGCTCCACGACCATTGTTGTACAAGTTATCGCGTGTGTTATTATAAGTTTCATTTTTCAAATCTTGATATACTTCCAGCTGCAGCAGTGGATCAACGGTAATGGTGTATTCTGGTTTTTTGAATTCAATGAGATGATCTCTGAAAACAAGTCTTTATAGCAGAGAGTAATACTTTACAGAATCTTTAACTTCACCAGTTATGTTTTTGAAATTAACCGTTTATTTGAGTTTGGGTTTGTAAGTAGTAAATGCTGGCTTGCCCTTGTAATGCTCTACCCGCTCCAATTCTCTGTTCCAATAATCACCAATGGGTATGGTCTGAGTCCATCCTGAAATTGCATTAAAGGACAATAGGATAGTTGTGGAAATTATCGTAAACAGTAATGGAGAGTGAAGCTTTTTCATGCGGAATCAAGAAAGTAGTTGTTGCTGATATTCATTGTAGACAGCGGCTATTCCTTGCGCTAGATTTATTTTGGGCGACCAACCCAAACCTTTGATCTTGGAAACATCCATCAGTTTTCGGGGCGTACCATCAGGTTTTTCCGTATTCCAGATTAATTCGCCTTGGAATCCAACAATGGATTGAATCATTTCCGCAAGTGATTTGATGCTCAAGTCTTCACCGCAACCGACATTGACAAATTGTTTGTCATTGTAGTGTTGCATTAAAAAATAACAAGCTTCAGCTAGGTCATCCACATGCAAGAACTCACGCAATGGGCTTCCAGTTCCCCATACTTCAACTGATGGGGATTGATTGATTTTGGCTTCATGGAATTTTCTGATCAAAGCGGGAAGTACGTGAGAGTTCTGTAAATCATAGTTGTCATTGGGTCCATACAAGTTGGTGGGCATGGCAGAAATAAAATTGCTTCCGTATTGATCACGATAGGCTTCACACATTTTTATTCCAGCAATCTTGGCAATTGCGTATGGTTCATTGGTGTATTCCAATGTGCCTGTTAACAGACTGTCCTCCTGCAATGGTTGTGGCGCCATTTTGGGATAAATACATGAAGAGCCAAGGAAAAGCAATTTTTCAACGCCATACATATGAGCTGCGTGTATCACATTGCTTTCAATCATTAAGTTGCGGTACAAGAAGTCTGCACGGTATGTGTTATTGGCGTGGATACCGCCAACCTTGGCTGCAGCAAGAAATACAAATTGAGGTTTCTCCTTTTCAAAGAAATCATTGACCGCTTTTTGGTCGGTCAAATCCAATTCTTTGGAAGTTCTGGTAATGATTTGCGAATACCCTTCTTGTTGTAATTTACGACAAATAGCAGATCCTACCATCCCGCGGTGTCCTGCCACAAATATTTTATCACTGTGTTTCATCTAAATCTTTTTTATGTCCAATGCTGATCTTAATCCGTTGCCCACATAGCTCAACGCAAGTACAGTGAGCATGATGCAAATACCAGGTGCCAATGCCAAGTGAGCGTGCTGTGTTGGAATCATGGCGTAATTTTCTCTGATCATATTTCCCCAACTGGGCGCTGGTATTTGCACACCCAATCCCAAAAAACTCATGCCACTTTCGATGAGTATGGCGCTAGAGAAATTGGCTGCTGAAATGACAATGAGTATGGGCCACAATTGAGGCAACATTTCGCGAAACATTATGCGCCAATCACTCATTCCCATTGATCTCGCTGCTTCAATGTATTCCTTTTCGCGGATGCTTAAAATTTGACCTCGCACAATGCGCGCCACTTCCACCCACATCGTTAGTCCAATTGCGATGAATACCTTCCAAAATCCTGCACCAAAGGCAAGGATAAAGGCCATCACCACCAATAAGTTGGGAATGGACCAAATGACATTGATGATCCAAGAGAGTGTTGCATCTACCCACCCTCTGTAATAGCCGGCCAATAAGCCGATGGCGACGCCAACAATTAGCGATATGGCCACAGAAATGAATCCCACTGTTAAGCTGATATAGGTACCGGCCATTAATCGCGATAGGATATCTCGACCCAACCGATCTGTCCCCAAGATGAAAGTTTTTTCTTGCATTTTTCCATCTAGATTGCGCTCACCATCTTCATCCCAATCAAAGTTAACCTTGCTCATCGGAGGAAGTTTAGCCCATTGTATTTGCTGGTCATTGGCATTCTCCGTTTTGTCGGGACGAATGAATGCCCCAAGTAAGCTAACCAAAAACAATAGTGCAATAAAAGACAATCCGGTAATGGCCCATTTGTCTTGAGAGAATTTCCCCCAAAAAGCTTTTAATGCCTGATTGCCCTGCCTTTCCATTCTTGTTTTAAAAATAACACGGATAAGCCAACAGCAAACACCCAAAACGGATAGATTATTAAAAACAAAAGGGTGATAAAACGCGGACGATTTTTAATTAAACGAAAAACGATCAACTCAGCAAAAATTTTGATCAAAACCAATAGGAGCAACGGCATTGAGCTTATTTGAAAGGGCTGAAAAATCAATACAATGTATGCGTATAGGATGATGGTATTGCTGATAGCCGTGTTGAAAGCCAATATTTTCATATCTGCCATTTCCAGTGCTTTCGATTTTCCAGCCCATCTCACACGCTGAGATAAAAGTGCTGTCCAAGTGGACAATGGGGCAATTGAAATGGTCTCTGGTGCTATGCTGGCCCAGCCGATATTCCATCCTTTTTTTCTGAAGGCGGCCAAGAGAAATTGATCATCACCGCTGCTGATGTTTTCATGACTGGAATAGCCATTCACTTGCGAATAATACTTTTTTTGAAATGCCAAGTGAGCGCCATTGCTCAGTTGAGCACGTTGTCTTAAAATACTACCTTCTGTGAGAATCTGAAAAAAGGAAAATTCGAGGTGTTGAAAAATGGCGATCCACTTTTTTCCAGTTAACATGGTTATTGGAAAAACAATCAAAGCACATTCAGGGTTGAATTGATGTTGAATATTTTTCCACCAGACATCAGAAAGTTGTGCGTCAGCATCAATAGTCAGTATCCAGTTGCTTTCGGGTATTTTTTCAATCCCGGTGGCTAAAGCAGCCTTTTTTCCTTGCCCTTTGTTTTTGAGGAAAATGTGATGGGTTGGTATGTTGTCGGATAGCCATTTTTGTCCTTGATCATCACTGTGATCATCAATCCAATACACAGCGATCTCAACAGGCAATTGGTACAATTTATCGAGCAAAGCAGGCAAATGTTGGACCTCGTTTCTGAAAGGAATGACAATACTTAGGGGTGGGGTAGGGTAAGTGGGATCTATTGATTTTCCTTTTCTTTTGCCCCGATACCATAGCAATTGCAAGGCATAGGTGCATTGTAGCACCATGGCGATGGAAATTGTCATTACTTTTAGCACCATAACTACATCATCAATTGCAAAAGGAGCGCGTCATATTGGGTATTGATCCTGGAACTTCCATTCTGGGTTACGGAATCATTGAGGTCAAAGGTAAACAAATGCAACTCTTGGCTTTGGGTGTTGTCCGTTTGGATAAGATTGATGACCATGCGTTGAAGCTAAAGAAAATTTTTGAACGATGCATTGAACTCATAGATGGTTTTCACCCCGATGAGTTGGCCATTGAAGCACCCTTTTTTGGAAAGAATGTCCAATCCATGTTGAAGTTGGGCAGGGCTCAAGGAGTGGCCATAGCAGCGGCTTTGAGCAGACAATTGAGCGTTACAGAGTATGCACCACGCAAAATCAAGCAGAGTATCACGGGAAATGGAAATGCCAGCAAAGAGCAGGTAGCTGCAATGATTCAGCGATTATTAAAAATAGAAGATTCTCAAATGCCTGAAAAGATGGATGCCACAGATGGTTTGGCTGCAGCTGTTTGTCATTTTTACCAAACCTCCAATCCTTTATTGGGAACCAAATCCAATTCATGGAAATCCTTTTTATCCAACAATCCGGATCGAATCATTGGCAAGAAGTGATTATTCCAAAATGATTTTTTCGGTGTGCGTATATTGATTGGAAACCACTTGAATGAAATAGACACCAGGAACTAAATCGCTCAAATCAACATTTCCTGATTCTATACCTCCTGCAATCATTTGTTGTTCTTTTTTACAAATCCTACCATTCATGTCCAAAATGGAAAATTCTGCTTTTCTGTATTGCGGCCCAAGGCATGTCCACTGAATTTTATTTTGAGTTGGATTGGGATAGAATTCCCACAAATGAGGTGTTTCAGAGTAGTTTGAGACATTGGAATTGGGGTCAATGATGATGTTTTCATCTCCGGGCATCCAATAGGAGTACAGATAGAATATGACCATCATTTCATCGGTCGTTTCTTCTCCTGCTGTTACCAATTGGGGTGGATTAACGGGCTGATTGGGGTTGTTGATGGTGTTGTCATATGTTGCCACGGCTTTGAGTTGCGACTGGGCGGGCAGCCTAACGAGTTGGGTGAGATCATAACCGAATTGCCAATTGAAATCCCATTGCGGAATGTCAATCAGCGGAATACTGTCTGTTCCATTGACGCAAAAACTTCTGATGCTCTTGCCTATCAAATGCATGTGAGGGAAGATACCAATAAGCGATATGTTGATGGGTACATTGTAGGTGGCGTGAAATGTCCTTACTGTATTGGCTGGAATGATCAACGCTGATTCATCCAATGTTGATGGATCGTGGGTGATGATGGGATTGTACCATGCTTCTCGGGGATTGCTACTTGACGAGTGTTTGATGTTCAGCGTCGTCTCATCTTGCTGTCCAACTGTTCCAGCAGGGTAGTGCATTTCAATCAAATAATAGCCATTGGCTTCTGCGCGGATACCAAAACCTTGTGGTAAATTTTGTGGTCCTTTACCTGGTACCCATGCACCAATGAAATGTGCTGCTGCGGGTAAGCCTCCACCGGTTCCGTTGGTCAAAAATCCCGGCTCGGTGTCGGCAGCATCTAATGAAAGACATTCATTGGTGGGATCGTAATAAATGACAACGTGGTGAACAATCTCACTGTTTCCTGGAATAATCTCAATTCCGTCGATGAACTGATCTACTGAATAGTTGGATGGAATGACAAACGTGCGGTAGTAATCATGTGTTACAGCTTGACTGGCATTTAAGGGAGTATTACCAGTAAAGTCAACCTGTGCCAATTGCGTTTGATTATTGTACGTGGGTGGAGCAGGAGCCAAAGAAAGATCTCCGCTCGGTGTTCCGTTCATTACCCAATTTTCTATGGTGCTTTTTTCCGTTTCAGTTAGAACATTCTCATTGATAAAGTGTCTGTAATCGGGATTAGCTGGCCAAGGCGGCATGTAATCATCCATGATGGCGCTCAGTATGGATGCTGCATTGTTTGACGCTTCATCAGCGGTCATGAAACTAGATGGTCCTATTCCCCCAGGATGGTGGCATTTGGTACAATGGTCAAATAAAATGGGGGCTACGTTTTCAGCCCAGTTCATTTGCCCCTGTGTCATTACCGCTTGCAAAAACAAAACGGAAATAAAAAAAAAGTGTTTGATTTTCATTTTAATTCTTAGAGACTTAAATCGACATTGGGTTTAATCTACCAAAAAATTTTTCTGTACCAAGGAATACGATTGGGAGAACCGTGGCTTTTTGACTTTTTTAAGCTCTCTTTCATTCGTTTTTTTGTCGCCTTGTCTTGAATTTCGTTGTGGTGATTTTTTTTGGTCTCGTACTCTTCCCACTTCCGGTTTTTATTTTCCGCACTTTTTTTGGCACCATCAGCCGGTGTTACCACATTGTCTTGTTTGGGTGGTCTTTTTTGTGCGGAACAACTTGATGAGGCTGTAATTAAAGAGAAAAGAAACAATAACTTGAAGATATTTTTCATCGAAATTCGTATTCGTATTTGTGAATCGTAATGGCTTGACTTGCGATGTCTTGGTGCAAGATAGCTTTTATCATTGAAGCCTGATTGTACAATACTTCAAATTCTTCAACAGGTTGATTGTTAATGTTGTGTTTGGCAAAAATCACGTTGCCTTTGTTGTCATAGGTAAAAGTGGTTTCTTCTTTTTCGTTGGATGTATTGTCGGTGGTGGTAGTTTTGGATACCCATCCTTTTTCATTGTATTCATACAATGTTGTGATTTCACGCTGGCTGACAAAGAAATTTTCTATTTCTTTTATCAGGAATCCTTGATCATTTTTAATGGTCGTGAATGAACTGTAGGACAATCCGTAGTTATTGATGTTGTTTCTTACGACAACATTGGGTTGCGGAAAACTGTATTCATAGGTGGTGCTTTCAACCAGTATTTCCCTACTGCTTTCACCCTGCAGATGGAGTATTTGCTTGATGTCCTCTCGGGTTATTTTTCCATTGCTGTCATAGGTCATTTCAGTGATGGTGGTTTCAGTCTTTTTATTTTGCTCTATGCTGAACAATTGTCCAATATCATTTCGGTTAAACAATATGGAACTGCTGTCTTGAAAAGAAGTTCCTTGTGTTGTTAGCATTTTTCTTTCTAAAATCCCAGTGGAATTAAAGGACATTACTTCTTTCCATTCTGTCTCATTGATGGGCCTTCCAGGGAGTTTGATCTGTTTGATGGCTGTTATTGTGGAAATTTTATTTTCCCAGATAAATGATCGATTAAACAGAAAGGCATTGTCAAACGCCTTGCCTTCTTTGTTGTTCAGCATTTGTGTCCATCCCTTGCTAGCAATCAATCCCAGCAGGATGAACGTTATGCAATTTCGGAAGAATGGAATATGGGCGGATAGCATGTAGCTAATGTACAAAGAGAATATTGGGTTTGCGGATGCCATTTTCCTTGCAGAAACGAATTTTCTACATTTTTATGCAATACGACAGTTTTGTGCAGCCATTTTTTATTCTGAATCCAACCTGTTTCTGGCTGACAAGCGACTACTATTCCTGCGCTGCTATCTATCAATTGAAGCACGAAATTCCAATGCGCATAATAGCCTATTTGATTGACATCTTGCCCCATGCATTGCATCATGCCTATGCACTGTTCATGGTACTGGATATCTCCGGTTATGATGCTGAGCCAATACATGTTTTCTGCCCAAATGGAGTTACTCGATGGGATAACATTGTCCTGTATCTCAACAATCTTTGCCAATAAATTTTCTTCAGCATTCAGGGCATACAGTGATGACGTTTGCTGAAAAATATTGGCTTGATCATGAATCTCAATGGCTTCTTGGATGTATTTCCAATTTGTTGTTTTTAAGAACAATTCAATGCAAGCTTTCTGAACCCATGCGAGGGTATCAAATAGCAATGGTTCGATTGTCTTTTCTCCTTCTTTTCCTTGAATCCATTGCCCACGGATTTTGAGGTGTCGTTCCATAGCGGCGTACAAATCTTCTGCATGCCTTATCCAATCGGGAAAAATTTCGCTGCCGTGACAATATGCAATAACAGTTTGCGCGTTCCAGGCTGTGATTACTTTGTGATCGGTTATGGGTTTTGTCTTAGCAGCCCTGATTTGCCGAAGTGCCAACTGAATGCTTTTCCATGTTTCATCCTTCAATGAAAACGATGCTTTGGCGCTGAGGACAATCTTCCCATCTTCCCAATAGCTATGATGGGAAAAATCAAAAACTGATTTCCAATAGTTGTCTTTATCACCAAAAACATTTTTGATTTCGTCAGACTGGAAAACGTAGTATTTTCCTTCTTCACCCTCGCTGTCCGCATCCATGGTACTGGATATTAAACCTGAAGATTGTTTCATCTCATTGGTTATCCAGTGATGAATCCCTAGCATGACCTCATCGTATTCTTGATTTGGAAATGTCAAATGTGCTTGTGCGTATATAGCGAGCAATTGCGCGTTGTCAAAAAGCATTTTTTCAAAATGCGGAATATGCCATCGGTGATCGACACTGTATCTAGATATGCCACCTTCAATCAAATCATGAATCCCACCAAATTTGATTTTGTCCAAAGTTATTTGACACCAACGAAGAGACGCTTTGTGTTGTTGATGAACTCCATAATGTAAGACAGACTCAATCAATGGAGGCATTGGAAATTTAGGATAGCCTGCCGTTCCTCCCCATTCAAAATCCAGGTCGGCAATAAAACCTTGAATGCTATCGTGATCAAGCTCAGGCGTGGATTGCGCTTGGAGTTTTGTTGTAAATTGATTTAATGCCTGTTTCATTTCATCAGCAAAAGAGTTCAATGTTTCTTTGCGCGTTTGAAACAAATGATGCAATTCAGATAGGATTTGGAGCCATTTTTTCTTGGGGAAATAAGTCCCTCCAAAAATGGGTGTGCCGTCAGGTAAACAGATACAGTTGAGCGGCCATCCGCCAGGTTTACCCATCAGATGCAGGGCATTCATGTACATTTGATCAATGTCTGGTCGGCTTTCGCGGTCTACCTTGATGCTTATAAAATGTTCATTGGTATAAAGTGCAACTTCATTGTCCTCAAAGCATTCCTTCTCCATCACATGACACCAGTGACATGCGCTGTATCCAATGCTTACAATGACCAATTTATTTTCTTCAATGGCATTTGCCCAATGAAGAGAACTCCATTCTTTCCAATGAATGGGATTGCTGCCGTGTTGCCTCAGATATAAGTTGGGATGGTCACGGAGCTCGTTCATCTTAAACAAACAATGGTCGATCTGACATCAATTTGTGAACCTTATTGGCCACTTCTTTCTGCTCAGACTCGTTGTCTTTCATGACAATTGCTTCATCAATCAAGCTAGCGATAATTTTCATATCATCTTCATTCATTCCGCGTGTGGTGATTGCAGGGGTTCCTAGGCGAATTCCAGAAGTAACCATTGGAGATTGCGTGTCGCCTGGCACCATGTTTTTGTTGGCGGTAATGTGCACCTTTCCCAACAGGGCATCTGCTTCTTTTCCTGTGATGTTTTTATTTCTCAAGTCAATCAGCATGCAATGGTTGTCTGTCCCGCCACTAACAATATTGTATCCAAGTTCAACCAATGATTGTGCAAGCACCTGCGCATTGGCCTTAACTTGTTTTCCATAAGTTGTAAATGAATCTTGTAATGCTTCTCCAAAGGCGATGGCTTTAGCAGCAATAACATGCTCCAATGGACCACCTTGCATTCCAGGGAATACACCGCTGTCGAGCAATCCGCTTAACGAACGCCACTCCCCTTTGTTGTTTTTAATACCAACAGGATTTGGCCCATCTTGAGCAGTCATGATGATGCCACCACGCGGGCCTCTGAGTGTTTTGTGCGTTGTTGAAGTTACAACATGGCAATGCGGCATTGGATTGTTTAATAATCCCTTGGCCACCAATCCTGCTGGATGGGATATATCGGCCAATAACACAGCTCCAACTTCATCCGCAACGGCTCTGAAAGCAGCATAATCCCAATCTCTGCTGTATGCAGATGCACCTACAATCAACATTTTGGGTTGTACTTCTAAAGCCCTTTTTCTAACGGTCTCCATGTTCACTCTTCCGGTGTCTGGATCAACACCATAGAAGTGCGCTTGGTACAATTTTCCTGAATAGTTAACAGGAGATCCGTGTGTCAAATGACCACCTTGGGACAAATCTAAACCCAGGATTTTATCTCCTGGTTTTAACAAGGCCAGCATTACGGCACTGTTGGCATTGGCTCCACTGTGGGGTTGAACATTGGCCCATTGGGCACCAAACAGTTGTTTTAATCGGTCTATGGCCAATTGCTCTATCTCGTCGACTACTTCACATCCGCCATAATAGCGCTTATTGGGCAATCCCTCTGCGTATTTGTTGGTGAGGATGCTACCGGCTGCTTCAAGGACAGCATCAGAAACATAGTTCTCTGAAGCTATCAATTCAATACCATTGGTTTGTCTTGTTCTTTCCTTTTCAATCAAAGAAAAGACGATGTCTTTGTTGTTACTCATATTAAAAATCTTTGCGTTGTGGTCTTAGTTCTGGCCACCAAACAAATGTCTTGAGTTTGGTGGGTTCTTCTTTGCTTTTCTCCATCGGAATGAGAAAAGAATCGGGTTCGTTAATGAGTTTGATTCTCTTGATTTTCCTTTCATCAACATATACGCTGATGTTGCTGCATTGCGCTTTGTTAAGGCCTACAGGAATGGAATCACTTTCTTTTTCCAATGGGAAATAAATGAGTTCCCCATTGCCTTTGACATCAACGCGATCTAAATTTCCTTGTTTGAAAAACGCTTCGATATTTCTCCCACTAATTTGGTCAAAATAGACGGTGTCATTCTCAAAAGTTTGTCCTACAATAAAGCTGTTTTTCATGACATGAAATCGGTGTGGAGATTTGTACTTTAATACCATATACATGCTATCTCCAGTGATTTGTCTGGAATCACTCCAAAGTATCGGGGTGTTGTAGAAGTGAATGGTGCTATCTGAAGCTTGGAAAACCAGAGAGTCGCATTTGGCTTGAAAATCTTGCGCGTAAATGTTGGCATGATGAAAAGCTTTGACCAAATCACCTTGAACGGAGTCGTTTTTCATCCAAAGCGTATCGGATCTAACAAATAGCGTATCATCTTCGAACAATTCATGGTAGATAGGTTGCTCACTCATCCATTGAACTTTATCACGGTCGTGGTATTCACCATAACCGCCTGTTATCCATTTTTCGTCGATGCTGTCCGCTATGTAAACATCTCCAATAAATTTCCCCCATCCTTCATCTCCATGCCCAATCAGCGTGTCGGCAATTATGATTTGACTATCATGAATAGATTTTGGTCTTAGATACAACTCCGTATAGTCATCGGTACTTCTATAGAATCCTTTTTTACAGAACAGCTTCTCATTG
The DNA here is from genome assembly GCA_040375215.1 of Crocinitomicaceae bacterium. Classification (GTDB taxonomy): domain Bacteria; phylum Bacteroidota; class Bacteroidia; order Flavobacteriales_D; family Sanyastnellaceae; genus CAMCTV01. Next base: position 41,055 of record JBEISW010000002.1, read on the forward strand.
TCTGAACTGATTTTGGTATCGGTGATGATGTATGCCGTTTCGGTATTGTTGTCGTAGTCGAGCTTTTCCGTTGTCAAGGTATAGGCGCCGTGGATGAGCTTTACTTTTTTCTCAAAATGAGATTTGTTGAGATCGGTATTGTAATTTCCTGTTAGACTTGTGAGAAGATTTTCTTTGTTATTGGATACAATTTTCCCCCCTGAGAAATAGGTGGCATCTTTGGTCTCCATGTTGTACACCATGAGTGGTGCAGTGAGTGTCATTTGGTTGTCCACCAATTTTGCATCGCCTTCCAATCGAGCAGTATTGGTTTCGTTGGTATACCGTAGTGACTTGCCGGTTAAAGTATAATCTCCTGGTTTTACAATTTTTATTTTTCCAAAGGCTTCGAAGTCTCTATTTTCATACCAGTAGGCGCTATCGCAGTACAGATGTGTTCCTTGTCTTTCAAAATGTACATTTCCGATGACACGCTGTGCATCAACTAATTTTTTAGAGTAAAAAATATTGTCAGAATAAATCAATTGAATTTTGTCCTGTGCTAAGAGCCCCACAATCATAGATTGCGTGAGCACAATCATCCAGCAGCACAGGATTTTCTTGATCATCGCATAGATATGGTTTGCGTTCTATCTGGACCTACGGAGACGATGGTGATTGGAATACCTACCGCATACGATATGAACGCAATGTAGTCTTTTAATTCAACAGGAAATTGATCTTGGTGACTGATTTGGGTCAAATCGGTGTTCCATCCTTTCACTGAGGTATAAACAGGTTCCAAATTTTCTGTTGCATTATAGGGCAAATATTCAATCACTTCATTTTTCCAACGGTAGTGTGTGCATATTTTGATTTCATCAAAAATGCTTAGTACATCAGCTTTCATCATGAATAATTCCGTTACCCCATTGATCATGCAGGCATATTTTAAAGCTGGGATATCCAACCAGCCACACCTTCTTGGTCTACCTGTTGTAGAGCCAAATTCATGCCCTTCTTTTCTCATGCGCTCTCCCACTTCATCGTGAAGCTCAGTAGGAAATGGACCAGAACCCACACGGGTGCAATACGCCTTGAAAATTCCAAATACATCACCAATTTTGTTGGGTGCAATTCCCAATCCTGTGCAGGCACCGGCTGTGACAGTATTGCTTGAGGTTACAAATGGGTATGAACCAAAGTCAATGTCCAAAAGTGATCCTTGTGCGCCTTCTGCCAAAACTTTTTTCCCTTGGTTTAGTGCGTCATTGATGTAATGTTCACTATCAATGATGGTCATGGCTTTTAAGAAAGCAATGCTCTGCATCCATTGGTTTTCCATCTCGGTCAATTCATATTCAAAAGTATATTGACTGAGAATCTTAAGATGCTTTTCTTTCAGCTCGTTGTATTTCAGAACAAAATCATCTTCCAAAATATCTCCAACACGCAAGCCATTTCTACCCGTCTTGTCCATATATGTAGGACCTATCCCTTTTAATGTAGACCCAATTTTTGCGGCTCCTTTTGCTGCTTCAGATGCGGCGTCTAGAATGCGGTGGGTGGGTAAAATAAGATGCGCTTTTTTGGAAATCAAAAGGCGTTCTTGAAACGGGACGCCATTCTCTTGAAGTTTTTCAATTTCTTTTTGAAAAATGATAGGGTCTATAACCACGCCATTTCCAATGACATTGATAACGTTTCCGTGAAAAATTCCTGAAGGTATGGTGTGTAAGACGTGCTTTTTTCCGTCAAAAATTAAGGTGTGACCTGCATTGGGTCCGCCTTGAAATCTGGCTATAATATCGTATTGAGGGGTGAGTACATCTACTATTTTCCCTTTTCCTTCATCTCCCCATTGTAAACCGAGAAGAACCGCAGTTTTATTGATCATACTATTGGTAAAGCGCAAAAATAATGGTAAAACAGAATGAACGGAAAACTATTTTGAATTGGGTCGTTTTCCATAGAAATTCAAGCTGTGGTGCTGAATCTCAACACCAAAGAGTTCTTCCAGTGTTTTCTTGATTTGATGAATACGGGGGTCACAGAATTCAATTACCTCTCCTGTATCAACCAAAACGATGTGATCATGCTGTTGGTTTTGAAAAGCTTTTTCAAAATGCGCTGTATTTTGACCAAATTGATTTTTTCTAACCAATTGACAGCTCATGAGGAGTTCAATGGTATTGTACAATGTAGCCCTAGAAACGCGGTATTTCTGCAATTTCATTTGGGTGTATAGTTGTTCAATGTCAAAATGTCCTGAAAAACTATAAATTTCTTTGAGAATGGCAAACCGTTCCGGCGTTTTCCGATGACCGTTTTTCTCCAAGTAGTCCTTGAATAGCAGCTTTACTTTTTCCTGTAAATCTTCCATGGAACGGCAAAGATAGTGTTTTATGAAAACTCAGACTCGATTCGATCAACGGTTAATACGCCATCCACGGCTTTGAGGTTTTTGATTAAATCATTCAAATGCGCGGTATCATGAACCAGTACAATGACCCTACCGCTGAATATACCATCAATCGCTTCAAATGATATGGCCCGCATGTTTACCCTCATATCCGTTGAGATGATGTTGGTTATTTTTTGCACTAGCCCCACATCGTCAATCCCAGTGAATTTTAAACCAACCTCAAACTGAACCAAATTTTGACTATTCCACCTGGCTTTAATAACACGGTAAGCAAATTTGCTCATCATCTCCTGCGCATTGGGACAAGATGTGCGGTGAATTTTAATGCCTTCGTCGACGGTGGTAAAACCAAAAACCTCATCTCCTGGAATGGGATTGCAACAAGTGGCCAAAC
>JBEISW010000172.1:0-5066 GCA_040375215.1 Crocinitomicaceae bacterium
ATCATTGGTGGTTCTTGTGATGACGGAGACAACAGCACAGCCAACGATTTGGTACAAAACGACTGTACCTGCATCGGCACACCTGCCATACCTACTATGGTTATTTTTCAAGTTGATATGAACAACCAAACCGTAAATCCAACGGGCGTTTTTGTAGCTGGCAGCTTCAATGGCTGGGATGCAACAGCAACCCAAATGTCCGAGTTTCAACCCGGACAATACCAAGCCGTTGCGTTTGTTTTTCCTGGCGAAGAGGTACAATACAAATTCCTTAATGGCAATGATTGGGCTGGCGTTGAAATAGTACCAACAGATTGCGGGATAGATGACGGATTTGGCAATATCAATAGGACAATAAGTGTTGGTGCTACTGCCATTACCACACCCATGATTTGCTTTTCTGAATGCGCTACTTGCGTTGCAATAGAAACTTCTAATGTCACATTTACTGTAGATCTATCCAATCAAACCATCAGTCCCAATGGCGTTCATATCGCTGGAAGTTTTCAAAATTGGGACGCAGCCGCAACGCCTATGACAGCTATAGGCAATGGACAATTCACTTACACAACGGAAATACCAACAGGCACAACCATCCAATACAAGTTCATCAATGGAAATGATTGGACCGGCGCTGAAGAGGTAGCATTTTCCTGCGCATTCAATGATGGAACTGGCAATTACAACCGTTCTCACAATGTTGTATCAGGAAACAACAACATTGGACCAGTTTGTTTTGGACAATGTGAAGCTTGCCAGCCAACAGCGACTGTTGTTGTTCGTGTGGATATGAGCGATGTAGTTGTTGATGCCAGTGGCGTTTATTTCACTACTCAACTGGACAACTACAATCCAACAGCACATGCCATGAACGATCTTGGTGGTGGTATCTGGGAAGGTTCCATAAACGTCCCCGCCAACAGCGATCTTTTTTATCGTTTCATCAATGGAAATACTCTGGCTGGATTTGAAACAGTGCCCAGCACTTGCGGCTCACTGGACAATGGTGAACTACAGCGATTTGTTGCTGTGGGAACTGCCAATATGATCGTTGAAGCTATTTGTTTTTCCAGTTGCGGAAATTGCATCGGAACAAGTGATGACGTGACCATCACCTTCCAAATGGATGCTTCTAACATAACTGTAAATACCAATGGAATTCACATTGCAGGGTCATTCCAGGGCTGGGACGCCAGCACAACAGTCATGACTGATTTGGGCAATGGTATTTGGTCATATTCATTCACTACCAATCCAAACCAAACTTTTCAGTATAAATTCATCAACGGCAATGATTGGAGTGGATCTGAAATTGTTCCTGCTGAATGCGGTATTGACAATGGGTTAGGCGGATTTAATAGAGAAATCACTGTAGGCACCAGCAGCCAAACATTTCCAGCAATTTGCTTCAGTGAGTGCAATCCTTGCAATGTGGGAGTGAGTGAGAGAATCCCTACATTGAACATTTATCCAAATCCATTCACAGATTTTATTCAACTCAGCGATGTGATCAAAGGCTCCACCAAAATCTATGATAGCATTGGGAAATGTATTTATCAAAATGAGCAGTTCAATGGCAATCGAATCTCAACGGTTGATTGGCCAGCAGGCATTTACACGATGGTGAACAACCATGTAATACGAAAAATGATTAAACAATAAAACAGACAAAGGGCAGTTTTTTCACTGCCCTTTTTTGTTTTAAACCATTACTTTTGCTCCATGAAAAATTTCTTCCTAATCCTCAGCTTAACCCTCTCGCTTAGCGGATGGGCGCAAACTTCGCAAGAGTCATTAGACAAACAGTTACTATCGGACATCACAGTGTTAACTTCAGATTCTCTGGAAGGCCGATTGGTGGGAACCGAAGGGGAAATCAAGGCATCCAAATTCATTGAGAAAAGAATGCAAGACATTGGCCTATCACCAAAAGGATCCGTGGGTTACATGCAATATTTTCAATTCACTCCCAAAGCATCACCGCATAAGATGACGAAGGAAGGAGAAACCACTTTGGGAACAGGGTATGTAAAAGAACAAACTGGACGAAATGTGATTGGATTTTGGGATCGCGGATATGATAAAACGATTGTCATAGGTGCTCATTATGATCACTTGGGATGGGGGGATGAAAATTCTCTTTGGAGCGGAGAGAAAGGGATTCACCGAGGTGCAGATGATAATGCCAGTGGAGTGGCTTCCATGCTTTGGATTGCCTCATTCATCAAGCAACAGCCTAACAACGTTTTAGGCGAGACTAATTTCCTTTTCATTGCATTTAGCGGAGAAGAAAAAGGACTTTATGGAAGCAACTACTTCTGTAAAAATCCAACCATTGCTAAGGATCAAATGAGCGCCATGTTCAATATGGATATGGTGGGGCGTTTGAAGCCTGAGCGCACATTGGCCATCAATGGTGTGGGTACATCACCTTTCTGGACCAAAGCCATTAAGAGTCAAAACAAAAAACTTAAGAATAACAAATTTGAGTTGGTGCTTTCAACCAGTGGAATTGGCCCCAGCGATCAAACATCTTTCTACAACATTGGCATACCGGCCATTCACTTCTTTACTGGACAACACGGTGAATACCACAAACCCACCGATATAGTAGATCTCATCAACACCAATGGTTTAAAAGACATTTCACATTTCATTTCGCTTTTGGTTATTCAATGCAGCCAACAAAGCAAGTTGACTTTTACAGCAACAAAAGATGAATCCAAGGAAAGTACTGCCAGCAATTTTAAAGTTACTTTGGGAGTTATGCCGGATTACTTGTACTCAGGTGATGGTCTAAAATTGGACGGAACCAAAGAAGGTCGTCCAGGAGCCAAGGCAGGATTAAAATCTGGTGATATTATTGTACAACTTGGAAAGTTCGAAATCAAAGATATCTACGCATACATGAATGCACTAGGCAATTTCAATCCTGGTGATAAAACGGAAGTAGTTTTCATTAGAGATGGCAAGAAGTTGAAAGCATCGGTAACGTTTGAATAGAAACTGGCTCTGCGCAAAAACACACAGCACCTATTCCTAAAAAAAATTAAATTTGATCATGGCTGACTTGTATGATATCCTTGATCAATTAATGTGTTGGAGTGAAGTTTTGCCAATGCTCATTCTAATCTCTTTTTATTTTGTTACTAAGAAACAGCCACCCATGCGTTGGGTATTCCTTGCTACCACTGCATTTTTAGGTGGAGTGTACGAGTTCACCAGCAGCTATTTACCGGAGTATATTTCACTGTATTGGTACTATATATTCACATTGCTCGAAACCTTGGGAATCACTTTATTTTTTGCTCCTTACACGAATAAATTTTGGAGATGGCTGATATACCTGGTATTCAGCATCATCACCATTTTGTTGTTTACGACAACCAGCGTTGAAGCCAACTACTATCACTTTGGTTGGGTATGCCTTATGGAATTAATATTAACGCTTTTCGGCGTTTTTGCATGGGGAAAACACGGATTTCAGAACATCACCTACCCGTCTTTGTTTCAAGATCCCGCTTATTTTGTTATCATTGGCTTGGTGTTTTATCTCAGTGCATGCACATTGTACTATATACTGTATCCTATGATGATTCAATTCCCCAATGACAATGCGTTATTCTACTGGATCATCCTTCCCATAAGCATCATGATTTACGGCGTTTCCCTAATGATTGGATCTTATAGAATCATGAACAAAAACTAGTATGGAACAAACGAGGGATATACTCAACTTGTATTACTGGATTGGATTCTCAGCCCTATTCATCATGGTCGGCATCATCTTTTCCATGAGTTATTTTTACTACAAATTATTATTTGACAAACAACAACAATTTCAAGATCAACTCTTACAAGAAATTTTAAAATCCAAAGAAGAAGAGCAAATTCGCATTGCACGAGAATTGCATGATGGTATTTTAGGCGATATCGCAGCGCTTAAAATCTCCATAGACCTGCAAAAAAAATTATCGCAACAAGGAGACGACACATTCTGGAAGTCTACCGATGAACACCTGAAAAAAATCATTCAAGAAGTTCGTACCATCTGCCATGATCTTGTCCCTCCCATGTTAGACACCGTTGGACTCATTCCCGCGCTGCAGGCCATACTTGAAGACAAATCCAACAAAACCAATAAGAAAATTAGGTTACATCTCCACTATATTCCTCATTTAAATACACTTGATGAATTACATGTTTTTAGATTAATCCAAGAATGGATAACCAATCACCTCAAACACAATCAAGCCTATTTGTTTGACATTACCTTTTCAACCGATAACAATCATTCTTGGAAAATTACATTAGAAGACAACGGCACTCCATTTCAATGGAGCCAATTATTGCAAGAAGGAAAAGGCTTGGGTTGGAAAAACATGCATGCACGCATCCTTGCCCTCAATGGACATTTAGAACAGAATCAAATTACAGATGGAAATCAGTTGAACCTCGTTATCCCAATCAGATGAAAAATATTGCCATAGTCGATGACCACACCCTATTCCGATCTTCCTTGGCCGCATGGCTCAATCAGGACGATCGCTTCAATGTTGTTTTGGAGTGCGAGAATGGAAAAGAGTTAACCTTGTTCATGCCTCGCCATGAGGTGGACGTTGTTTTGTTAGACATCCAAATGCCAGAAATGGATGGTGTAGAAACGTGCAAATGGTTGGTTCAACATTATCCAGGTGTCCGGATTCTAGTCGTTTCCTTCATCAAGGATGTGGATGTCATTTACCAGATGATTAAACTTGGAGCGCATGGTTATTTTTCCAAAGAATCCGAATTGGATGAGCTGGCAAATGCGATTGTCTCTTCAGATTACGCCTCTTTCTTTTTCAATCATGGTATGCGGCACATCATTCAAGAGGCCAAAAAATGGGACAAGAAAAAATCCACGAGCAATACTACTATTCAAGCTGCGCAGCCAACTGAGCAATTGTTCACCAGCCGTGAATTGGAGATATTGGAATGGGTTAGCCATGGAATGAAGAGTACAGAAATTGCAGATAAATTGGGCATTGACACAAGAACTGTGGAGACACACAGAAGAAACATTA
>JBEISW010000202.1:0-4394 GCA_040375215.1 Crocinitomicaceae bacterium
GTATTTGCCACCACTGCTCTCTCTGGTTATGAATTGGGCACTTTCTCCAAAAATCATTTTTAACGAAACTACCTTTTCCGGATTCGTCTCAAAGATAAATTTGTACATGTAAGTACTTGGCCAATGGTGAATAGCATTCAGCCTTTCTCTTAATAGATTTTTCTTCTCTTCATCCATTCAGCAAAAGTACGAAATATAGCGACAGCAGTTAGCGCAAACCCCGCATGAATTCATCGATAGACATGCGTTTCTTCCCTTCCCATTGCACTTCCGTTGGATAATACCAACCATCTGTGGTTCGAAAGCGCAACTTGCCATCTTTCAATTCTGCCATTTCCTGCGAAAGGTCAACATCACCCGACATTTCATGATAGCCCTGAAACACCCTTAAGGTTTTATCCTTGAATAAGGTCCAAGCACAAGGATAAGGTGACATCCCTCTGATAAAATTGTGAATGGTAAAACCAGAATTGTTCCAGTTGATTTGAGCAATTTCACGCGACAACTTCGGCGCGTGACAAGCCTCACTATCCAGTTGTTCTTTTGATTGCACGGTACCATCCAAGATCATTTGTACCGTATGACAAAGAGTTTCAGCACCGATGACCATCATGCGATCGTGCAGCTCTCCTGTCGTTTCATTGATACCAATGGATATTATTGTTCTTTCGATGACATCGCCGGTATCAATTTGTTCATTGATAAAAAAAGTCGTAACCCCTGTCTCATGCTCTCCATTAACCACTGCCCAATGAATGGGTGCTGCTCCTCTGTACTTGGGCAATAACGAACCATGCAGATTGATGGTTCCCAGTGGAGGCATTTTCCAAACCACTTCAGGTAGCATGCGAAAGGCAACCACAACAAAAAGATCTGCTTGCCAATTGGCTAATGAAGATAGGAAATCCGGATCTTTTAATTTAATGGGCTGAAGCGTTGGTAAATGATGATTGTCCGCAAAAATTTTCACGGCACTTTGTTGTATTTTTTGACCACGACCGGCTGGTTTATCAGGAACAGTAACAACACCAACAACATTGAATCTGGCATCGACCAAAGACAGCAAAGAAGTAACAGCAAACTCCGGTGTCCCCATGAAAACGATTCTTTTGCTATTCATTGTTTTGGAAATAAAAAAACGACCTTTCGGTCGTTTTAGGTTCTTCTCTTTGTATTTAATCTATCAGAATTTCATTCAGTTCTAGGATATTGCCTCTGAATTCATTGTAATCAACATTACCCGCAATACCTGTTAAACGATGACGATCTGTTTTTTGCCAAAAGGTCCAATTGCATCCTGGAGGATTTTTCCTGTAATCCGCTATCCAAAGATGGTACTCATCGCTCAGTACAGATTCCAAATGATCATTGTACATTCTGCAAGGGCAATAGATAATAGGCTTAACACCCAAAGAATCTTCAATCAAATCCACCCATTGCTTGACATTTTTAGATATCCAAGCTGAGTTGGGCATTTCCTTTTTAAACTCAACATCTAAAACTGGAGGCAAATCACCTTTTTGAATGTGTGCCGTTTTTAGAAAATGTAAGGCTTGATCTTTACCTGAAGTCGTGTAGGAGAAGAAATGATAAGAACCCACTTTGATATCACGCTCCGCAGCTTCGAATTTGTATTTGTGATACAATCGATCAACGTGCGTAGTACCTTCAGTAGCTTTGAAAAAGATAAAATAGGGCTTTTCGCATTCTATTTGATCCCAATCCACTTGTTTTTGATGATGAGACAAATCAATCCCCCAAACCAAAGCTGTCGTATCCAAAAGTGAATCTACTGGAACTTGATTATTTGGCATAGACCCGCGAGAGGTCATAGCAGTATTTCCGATGAACAATGCTGCCATCAACAATAAATAACCAAGAGCTGCAATCCACTTTTTCATATCCCAAACAAATTTTAAAAATAAACAATCTTTCCTACTTTTCAAAACAAAGAAAAAAAAGCCATAAAATTGCCTTGCAGTCAAGATAGTTTTTCACAATGAAATGGTGAATAGCGCTTGGCACAGAAGAATTATTGATTAGATTTGAAACTCAACCAAACCTTTGCTCTGCATGCATTCTAAAAAAAATTACCTAATAACAACGATCATTGCTACTGTTTTGTGCTTTTCATTGTGTTCCAATGCTCAAATTGTCATTAACGAAGCTTCCAACAGGAACTTCAGTCAGTTATTGGATGAGGATGCTGAGGCTCAGGATTGGGTTGAACTATATAACAACGGAACTGAAGTTGTCAATCTCAATGGTTATCAATTGACTAAGAGTAATAGCCCCCTATTGGGATTTGTATTTGGGCAATATTTATTGCAACCCAATGAATACCTCATTGTATTCTGCAGTGGAAAGGATAGGCAATACTCGGAGCCCTTTACTTTTGTTCACGGGACCGATGGATTCATTCCGCAGAATGGTTGGAATGACCACAATTTTAGCACGCCCTATCAATGGGATGGCATTAGTAATTTGATCATCAACACCTGTTCCTACAGCAATACAGGCTATACTAATAACAGTATTTTCAATCAATCCTACACGACGTTTCCCAGCACTGTTGTTGCGTTTCAAGATGGCGGCGATGGTGCTTGCGGAGCACAAACGGGTGATTTGCATAGCATAAGACCTGTCATGAAAATCAATGGAATCACGATCGGTAACTATGATTATGTCAATGGAACCACTGACTATCCTGCACCATACGGAAATTGGTATTGGGCAGCAAGGAACCAATTCATGGTTAGAGCAGATGAGTTGATAGCAGCCGGTATTGCTCCTGGGGAGATACAACAGATATCTTTCGATGTTAACTACACAGATCCTACCGTGTATACCTACTTCAATGTGCAACTGAAGCAAGTTGGTGATACAGAAATGACCAATCAATTCTTCAACAATGAAGGGGCTTATTTTCATACCAATTTTGGATTGAGCTCTTCAGGTGACTCATTGTATCTGTTTAATCCTGAGGGACAATTGGTCAATGATTTCTTTGTGAACTGCCCCACTTACAATATCAGTCAAGGAAGAATTCCCAATGGCATTGGCAATGAGCTTACCTTCTCCACTCCCAATCCAGGTGATTTTAACAGCAACGATGTCATTGTAAATGGGATGGCTAGCGCCCCTATATTCTCTGAAAATTCAGGCGTATACAGCGGTCTGCTTTCCGTTGACCTATATGACACCAATCCCAATGGATCTGCAATCTATTACACTACCAACGGAAATGAGCCTACTGTCAATGACAATTTGTGGTCAGGCAATTCAATTCCCATTTTTCAATCCACTGTCTTGAGGGCGAAATCTTTTGTTTCTGGTATGTTACCCAGTGAGATGACAAGTGCAAGTTATTTGATCAATATCAATCATTCCACCCCTATCGTTAGTGTCACTACGGATGCAACTAATTTGTATGGCGCAAGTGGCATATTTGACAACTGGTGGGAAGATTGGGAGAAGTATGCCCAAATGGACTATTTTGATTCTACCGCACAGCATCAATGGGTATTTTCAAGACAAGCGGCCATGCAGATTGATGGTGGAGCTGGCGGTAGCCGATCGCATGCACAGCATAGTTTCCGTTTGGAGTTTGCAAAATCAATCTTCAGTGAAACGCCAGTGTTGCTTCCCCTTATACCTCACCAGCCAGAACGTGCGGACTATGACAGACTATATTTCCGAAACGGAAGCAATCAATGGTTGCAGCTACCATACAAGGATGCCGCGCTAACAGAGATGACCACAAGAGCCAATCATGGCTACTACTCCACCATGCGACCTGTCAGCGTTTACCTTAACGGACAATACTTTGGTTTGTATGAAATGCGTGAGAAATTAGATGAAGAATATTTCAAACATCAAGACAATGGATCCAAAAGCAGTATGGATGTTTTATCCTTGAGTTATTGGAACGGTGGTGTATTGCGAGCAACCGCCGGAGATGTTAATCATTATTGGAATGACGTGGGTTATGTATGGGGATTGGATCCCAACGCTCCAGATTATTTGACAACAGTTGATTCCATTTTTGATATGACCTACCTTACAGATTATGTCATTGGAGAATCCTATGTGACTAACTATGATTGGCCATACAACAACATCAAGATTCACCGCAGTGATTCTACCCTAAATAAATGGAGATTTGCAACCATTGACATGGAATTGAGTTTGCAACCTAACGGTTGGAGTGATTGCAATTCCAATGGTTTGGAGCATGCTATGGGCAATGGCCAAGACAATCCATTCATCAGACCGTGGTGGCAAAGTTTAGCCAACCCACAGTACAGGAGATACTTCATCAATCGTTATGCGGATGTATTAAACTCAAGTTATCGTGTTGAAAGGTTATTGGATGTAGAAAATAATTTTTTCAA
>JBEISW010000045.1:0-11096 GCA_040375215.1 Crocinitomicaceae bacterium
GTATGAACGAATATCATCGTCTGAAACAGCAACAGTGGAATCAGGAATTTCCATGTAAGTTTTGGCAACAAAATCAACTGCTGTTTTGGATGAACCAGCTTTGAAAGCCCATTTGGCATCCAAATTATTGGCATAAGCACCCAATTTGATCATGTTATCATACTTCTCTTTCTTGCGCTTGTAACGAACAAACTCTTTCCACATTTCAGCTTTCTCCATGGTCCATGTTGGATCACGTGGGTCAAACGTTTCAAAACGCTGACGCATTTGCTCCTTCATAGAAGTTGAATCCTTTCCACCATAGATGGTGCTTTTTACAAAAGGAGACAGGTTAGCTCCAAACAAAACTTCATCCAACTCTTCGTCAGAAACCTCCATGTCCATTGCGCTCAACTCATCGGCGTACAAACGCTCCTCAGTCAATGAATTCCAAGTGTCATTGGAAAGAGCACTTTCATTGGACGTGTAGTTAAACAACACACGTTGTTTCTCTACTGCTTGCTGCCAAGCAGCTGCGTCGATGGTTTCTCCATCAATCTCTCCTGCGTCTTTTGCGCCTTTTCCAAACAGCGCCATCACCGCATCATAGGGAATCAAATAGCCGACAATTCCAATACCCACCATTACGAGTACCAACCATCCTTGCCTTCTAATTTTCTCAATCATTGCCATAACAAAACATTTTTAAGGTTTGCGAATATCGTAAAAAAAAGGTAGAAAACGAACAAAATTTCGCCTTGATCAGGGCTAATCACTAAAAATCCCTTCTACCCCCATCCCAAAAAGGGCAAAATCATAGGCTACGGGGTCGGTAGGTCGCCATTTTCTCAGCACTTCATCCAATTCCTGTACCGACTTCCAATCGTCTTGCTTCCGACTCAATATCCCCAATTTTCGGGAAATATTTCCGGTGTGCACATCCAAGGGAATGGAAAGTTTGGACATGGGTATGTTGTCCCATATGCCAAAATCAACCTTCTGATTGTCCTTTCTGACCATCCAACGCAAAAACATATTGATACGCTTGGCCGCCCCATTCTGAGCAGGATTGGCGATGTGCTTCTCAAAACGAGGTTGGTGTCCAAAAGATAAAATGGCTTCTCTGAAATGCAGGATGCCTTCCCTTGACCCGCCCTTATTAAAACCAGGCAAAAACAGTTCTTCTAAACTCTCATGTTCAGCATACACACCGCGCAAAGCACAAATCAAATCTTCCATGTCCGTAGATTGAAAAGTGCGGTAAATCTTCTTGGACAATGTTTTGATTTCAGATGCGCTGGCAGATTGGATAAATTCAAAAGGCTCATCATCCATCATGTCCATCCAAGCGCTTGCGGTCTGCAAAATAGCTTTCCTATTTCCCCATGAAATTAATGCTGTCATCAAGGCGCTAACCTCAATGTCTTGTCTTTTTTTGTAACGGTGCGGAATCGAAATGGGATCAAGTTCAATAAATGACAAATTGTTGTATCGAACGATGCACTCGTCAAGGATTTCTTTTACCTCCCATTCCAACAATTCACGGCTGTCCAATGAAGGCATATTGAATCAAATTAGCGCCCATGCGCAATGCCTTTTGACGGTTCTCCTCACTGTCATTGTGGACTTGGGCATCTTCCCATCCATCTCCCAAATCGCACTCAAAATCATAAAAACAAACCAACTTACCCTCCCAAAACATACCCAAACCTTTCGGGTTCTTCCCGTCATGTTCATGGATTTTAGGCAATCCATTTTTGAACTCAAACTTACCATGATAAATGGGATGATCAAAAGGAACCTCCAACCATTCCAATTCTGGAAAAACCTTTTTCATTTCTCTTCGGACAAACATATCCATTCCATAATTGTCCGAAATATGAAGAAATCCTCCGGCCTGCAGATACGTGCGCAGGTTCTGTGCATCGTCCATAGAAAAAACAACATTACCATGTCCCGTCATGTGGACAAAGGGATAGTCAAATATTTCAGAACTCCCCACGTCCACTTGGGCAACATTCTCATCAATCTTTGTCTGCAATTGGGTGTTGGTGAATTTCACCAAATTGGGCAATGCCGTGGGATTAGCGTACCAATCGCCACCTCCCTTGTACTTCATTACCGCAATGCGAAAAGAACCGGGCGGTGAAAACATCGACGTTGTCATAATAAACAACAGACACAAAGAAATACACGTTGAAAAATTTCGCATGTTGCTAAGTTATTGATTTTGGTCTTACGCTTTGCGTTAACCAATGGTCAAACCATAAAATTCCTTTTTCAGACAAAATGGATTCAGGATGAAACTGCAAGGCGTGCCAAGGTAAATAACGATGCCGCAAAGCCATGATTCTCTTTTTCTCATCCACAGCCAAAACCTCTAAACAAGTAGGCCAATTATTCTCATCTGCTACCCATGAATGGTAGTGTCCAATATTGATGGGCATCGGAATAGCTGACCAAATATTCCCTTTTGCCATCTCTTCCAATTTTCCAGCTTGACCGTGCAGGGGTGACTCTAAATTTCGCAATGCGCCTCCAAAATGAACCACCATGGCCTGTAATCCCAAACAAATACCCAATACCGGTAGCTCGGCAGGAATGGTTTTCATCCATTCCAACAAAAATCCAGACTCTTGCGGCAATCCAGGGCCAGGCGAAATAACCACCGCGTCATACATCTCCCAACTCGGAATATTTAAATTGTCATTAAAAACAACATCAACCACCAAATCCAACTGCTCCAAATAATGGACTATGTTGTAGGTAAAAGAATCGTAGTTGTCAATTAAAATTATTCGCATCTTGCACTCCAATTGCAAAACTACATGAAAAAGACAGCTATCAATACATCTGGAGCGCCTAAACCCATTGCTCCTTACAGCCCTGCCATTCAAGTGGGCAACTTGTTGTTCATCTCAGGACAAATTGCCATGGATCCCATTGAACAAGTGTACCAACCGCTTCCTGTTGAAGAGGAAACAGAGCGAGTAATGAAAAACATTGAAGCGCTTTTAGTGGCCGCCGGTATGAATTGGAACCACGTAGTAAAGGCCAGCATCTTCATGAAAGACATGGCAGATTATAGCGCTATCAATCAAGTTTACGGAAAGTATGTAGGAGAAATTCCACCAGCAAGAGAAGCAGTTCAAGTTTCACAATTGCCTAGAGATTGCAAAGTTGAAATCTCAGTCATTGCGCATTTGGATATTCTGTAAGTCACGATAGACTTGGATTTCAGTTCATTTTAGAATTTTATGGAATCCGATTCCATAAAATTCTTATTTTTGCGAAATGGTACGCCGTCACGTAGAATCAGAACTTAGATTACTGGCCAGTCACTTCAAAGTTGTGGCGGTTATGGGACCGCGGCAATCTGGTAAAACAACACTGGTTCGTAAAGTATTTCCGCTCAAACCGTATTTCTCTTTGGAAAATCCCGACGTTTGGGATTGGGTTAATTCAGACCCCCGAGGATTTTTAAATCAAATTCCCAATGGTGCCGTAATTGATGAAGTGCAGCGCTATCCTAAACTGTTGTCCTATTTGCAGCAAATTGTGGACGAATCCACTGAAAAAGGATTATTTATTCTCACCGGTTCAAACCACCTTCTTTTATCTGAAAGTATTTCACAATCGCTTGCGGGCAGGGCGGCCTACATGGAATTGCTTCCCTTTGAATGGAGCGAAATTCAAGATAGTAACCAAGACTGGGATAACAATGATTGGATTTGCAATGGATTCTATCCTCCAATACATGATCAAAAGATTCCGAGCTATCAATGGTGCCGCAACTATATTAAAACCTACATTGAGCGGGATATTAAATTAATCAAAAGCATACAAGATTATCATCTGTTTGAGAAATTTATGAAGGTCCTTGCTGGAAGAACAGGACAAGAATTGAATTACACCCAAATTGCCAATGAAGTGGGCATTGATGTCAAAACCACTCAATCCTGGGTTGGTGTCTTGACATTGGGATTTATCGTACATCTATTGCCACCGTATCACCGCAATTTCAATAAAACGATCGTCAAAAGACCCAAAATCTATTTCTGGGACACAGGAATCGCTTGTGCATTACTGGGTATTCAGGACAAGAGTCAACTGGCTTTTCATCCCTTGCGGGGAGCCTTATTTGAAACCCTGGTCGTCAATGAATTCGTGAAAAAATCTGCACATTCAGGACGACATGATAAGTACTATTTTTGGAGAGATAAAAATCAAAAAGAAATTGATTTGATAAGAGAAAATGGAACACAGTTGATTCCTATTGAAATCAAATCCTCCGAAACCTACCATGCCTCATTTGCCAATCAAATCAAATATTGGATGAAATTGGCCAATGTGGAAGAGGCACAGGTGATCTACGGTGGACAAAATTTAAAGCAATTTTTCCCTGGCATTCAGGTATTGCATTGGAAAGACATTGTGTAAAGTTTTTTTCCTCATCTTTACTTCATGATCATCCAAAAAATAGCGCATTATTTGAACCCATTGACTTGGTTCAAAAAGTCGAAACATGACACCAACTTAAAGTTCATGCATGGCATCAATAGAATTTCTTTGCTGATGTTTTTGTTGGCTCTGGGCGTAATGCTCTTCCGCTACTTATCGCGTTAAGACAGCTTTATTTCCTCACCCTGTGCATCTAGATAATGCACCTCCAAAAGTTCTGCCGATGTGGAACTTTCAACTTGTATCTTAATACCATATTTCTTTTGCCACTGTGTGCGCAAAGTATTCCACCACCAACCTTTATTGATATAAGCTTCTACCAAGGGATTGACTATCATTTGCACAAAACTGTGTTTGTACTCTTGTGCAACCATTCTAACCTCATTTTCCAATTGATCAGTGAACAACACTGAGGCTTCTACTGTGCCTTTTCCATGACAACTGGGACATTTCTCTGTAGTCTTGACTTGTGTAACGGGCTTAACTCTTTCTCGGGTAATTTCAACTACACCAAAACGGCTCGGCGCCAAAACATTATGCTTTGCTTTATCGCTCTTCATGGCGTCACGCAATGCATCATGCAATTTCTTTTGGTTGTCTTTGTTTTGCATGTCAATAAAATCCACGCAAATGATACCGCCCATATCACGCAAACGCAACAGGCGCGCTACTTCCGAAGCACACTCCAAATTGGTTTGAAGCGCATTCTCCTCTTGGTCCTTGACCGATGCTTGCTTGCGGTTTCCACTGTTCACGTCAATAACGTGCATGGCCTCCGTATGCTCTACAATGAGGTACGAACCACTCTTCAAATTGACTTGTTTTGCAAATGAAGATTTAATTTGTCTGTGAATATTAAATGCGTCAAACAAATCATCCACTTTGTGTTCTTTGACAATATCCTTTAGCTCAGGTGCATTGGAATCCAAATAGGTTTTGACAGAAGCCGCTAGGGCTGGATCATTTACATGTATGGCAGTGAACTTGTCGCTCAGGATATCACGCAGAACTGCGGAAGTCTTGTCTAACTCACCTAAAATTTTCTGTGGCGCCTTGGCTTTGGGCAATGCCTTAACCATTTGCTCCCAACGTTTCACCAATTCTGACAAATCTTGATCCAGCTCCTGAACCGTTGTTTCCACTGCTTGGGTGCGAATGATCACACCAAAGTTAGCCGGACGGATATTCTGAATCAGTTTGCGCAAGCGATCGCGCTCTTTATCGTCCTCAATTCTACTGGACAAAGAAACCTTGTTTGAAAAGGGCACCAATACCAAGTAACGACCAGCCAATGTAATTTCACAAGTAACCCGAGGACCCTTATTGGAAATGGGTTCTTTGGCCACTTGAACAAGAATAAGATTGGCTTGACCGATTTGGTCTTTGATACTGCCATCCTTTGGAATTTCTGGCAGCATCTTCACCGTGGACAGGTGACCGGATTGAACTTGACCCGCTAATACACCACGCACAAACTGATTGGTTGTTGCGTAATGCGGCCCCAAATCCAAATAATGCAGGAAAGCATCGCGCTCATGACCTACCTCAACAAATGCAGCGTTGAGGTGGGGTACCATTTTTCGCACCTTTCCCAAATAGATGTCACCCACAGCATAATTCTGTGTAGCATCTTCGTGATGCAACTCCACCAATTGGCGGTCTTGCAACACAGCAAGCTGAACCCCCTTGGGTGACTTACTAATAACTAATTCAACATTCACAATTAAACACAATTGGTCAGAGCAGAGAAAATCTGCTCCGACAATGGTGTTCACTAGTAGGGGCTAAGCCCCACCAAACTAGCGAACTTTCTTTTTGTGACGATTCTTTCTCAAACGCTTTTTACGCTTGTGAGTAGCCATCTTATGGCGTTTTCTTTTTTTACCGCAAGGCATGTTTTCTAAATTTTAAACGTTAATATTCTAATTCAATTTATCAATTCGTTCTTTCACCCGCACCACTACTGCTGTATCTGCGGTGTGTCTTAACAATTGATTGTAATACTTCTTTGCTTTCTCTTTCTCTCCAATATCAGCTGCAGTTTCCCCTGAGAAAAACAACGCGTAAATATTGGCACTATCTCTGGCCGCTGCAAGCTCAAATAAACTTAGCGCCTTATTTTTTTCACCCAACTCTTTGTGCACTGCTCCCAAATCCATGTAGGCATTCAGGTAGTCAGGGTCCAACTTGATCACTTTTTCAAAACGAGGAATCGCTTTGTCATATTGACCAGACTGAACTGCAAAAACACCCAACCAATAATGTGCTTCCACATTGCTGGAGTCTTTGGCAACAATCTCTCTCAACATCATGATGCCTTGCATGGGATTAGGTCCGTTCACCAACTCAATGGCTTGCTGTAACCTAGACTCCTCTGCAGATAAAGCAGGCATCTCTTGATTCTCCTCTTTGGCACTAGGCTTACGAGGCATCCATAAAAAAAGAACAATCAGCACCAAACCCAGTCCTACAATCAAAGCGGGTTTGAGCCATTTCTTATCCATTCTGCGCCACTTTAACTTTTTCCTTCACTGCATCTACAAACTCCTTTGAAGGCTTGAAAGATGGAACATAATGTGCAGGAATGGTTACCGTGGTTTTAGCCAAGATATTTCTTCCCAACTTTTCTGCTCTTCTCTTTACGATAAAACTCCCAAAGCCTCTCAAATAAACATTCTCACCTTTTTCCATTGAATTTTTGAGTGTGGTCATAAATCCTTCCACAATCGCCAACACATCATTCTTGTCTATCCCAGTTTTGTTGGAAATCTCTGTCACTATATCTGCTTTCGTCATCGTTTCTTTCTAAAAAGGTGAATATCAGTTTTTTTAGGGGTTGCAAATATATGTATAGTTTACCAATTTTTGTATCGACTTTTGTGAAAATGAAAAAAACAGTCATTCCATCCTTTGTTCAGCATATTATTCCTTGGTATTTAGAAAACAAGCGCGACCTTCCATGGCGCAATACACAAGACCCATATACCATCTGGATTTCTGAAATTATTCTTCAGCAAACTCGTGTCCAGCAAGGGATGAGCTATTATCATGCGCTGCTCCATCAATTTCCAACTGTTCAAGACCTGGCCAATGCACCTCAAGATCAGCTTTTTCGTGTTTGGCAAGGATTGGGCTACTATTCTAGAGCCCGCAACCTTCAATTGGGAGCCCAATTGATTGCCAGTGAATACCAGGGCAACTTTCCTAAATCGTATGACGAGTGGCTCCAAGTTCCTGGAGTTGGACCCTACACCGCTGCGGCTGTTTCTTCATTTGCCTATGATTTTCCCAAGGCTGCAGTTGATGGCAATGTTCTGCGATGGGTTTCTAGATACCTTGGATCCAAAGACCCGATTGATTTACCTGGAACCAAAAAAAATATTCAATTGCTTTTGGACGATTGGATTCAGCATGCCTCGCCGCATGTTTTTAACCAAGCCAGTATGGAGTTTGGCGCGATCCTTTGCACGCCTAAAAATCCACACTGTGCGGTATGCCCGCTCAATGAGGAGTGCCAATCATTTAAAAACGATTGGGTAGATGCCATTCCCGTGAAAGAGAAAAAAATTAAAACTTCCAACTTGTACCTGTACGCCGCGCTCGTTACCAATCAGCAAGAGCAAATGATGCTTGAGAAGCGACCTCCGCAGGGCATTTGGGGTAACTTATACACCCTACCCTTCTTGACTTTTGACACTGAAGTGCCCATGGAAGAAGCCCTGGCTCAACTCAATGAGAGATTCCCAAATCCAAACAATTGGAAACTAGAAACCCCAGAACCCATCATACATCTGCTCACCCATCGTCGGATGCACGTGTATATCTTTTCCAATTTGTTGGATGTTATGCCCAAAAATGCATATAAATTTGGTTCATGGATTTCGAAAGATGAAGCCAAAAGATTGGGTTTTCCGAGGGTTTTTGAAAAATTTCTAACACATAAAGGACACTTATAGCGCCTTATATGAAGCTTGTAAATCGACAAACGCCACCCATAATTTTGTCCTCGAAATCTTAAAACAAATTTTTATGTCAGGAACAGTAAACAAAGTGATGCTTGTCGGAAACATCGGCAAGGATCCAGAAATGAGATCATTTGAAAATGGAGGAAAAATCCTTTCTTTTCCTTTGGCAACAACTGAATCTTGGAAGGACGCCAAAACAGGAGAGCGCACTTCCATCACCGATTGGCACAACATTGTCATTCGTCGCACCGCCCTTGCGGAATTGGGTGAGCAGTATTTGAAAAAAGGCATGAAAGTGTATGTGGAAGGAAAAATCCGAAACCGCAGCTATCAGGTAAACAATGAAACCAAGTACATCACGGAAATTTATGTAGATGAGTTTACCATGCTCTCTCCCAAGACAATGGAAAACGCAAGTGGACAGCCAATGGCGCTTAATGAGCCCATGCCAGCTGCACCTGCCATGTCGACGGAAACAGCAGATGATGATTTACCATTCTAACCATGAGTGACCCGTATCATTTAGGAACCATTCTTTTACAAGTCAACAGCCCCATGACGATTGTCGTGGTGCTGTTGCTTTTACTCTGTTCCGCTGCCATTTCAAGCAGTGAAGTCGCTTTATTTTCTTTTACCCCCGAGCAACGAAAAAAAATAGATGAGGCGGACAAAGGTGCACTGCTTAAAATACAACAGCTTACTTCGACACCGGATAAAGAAAAAGCTACACGTAACATTCTGGCAACTATTTTAATCACCAATAATGCCGTTAATATCGCCATTGTCTTGCTTTCTACATCCTTGATGGAACAGTGGTTTCCACCAGAAATGTACAGTCCTTTAATGGCCACCATTATCCACGTGGTCTTGGTCACTTTTGTCATCGTTATGTTTGGAGAAGTCATTCCAAAAGTGTATGCCACTTCCAACAATTTGCAGATTGCTTCTATCATGGTAGGGCCATTGGTGGGGCTTCAAAAAATCTTTGCCCCGCTCAGTTGGTTGCTCATCAAAGCAGGGAATTTGCTTCAAAAAAATATCAAGTCACGCGTTGAAACCATTAGTGTAAACGACTTGGGACATGCATTGGCTTTGACTCAGAATGAAATGCGTTCACCAGAAGAGCGGAAAATTTTGGAAGGCATTGTTACGTTTGGCGAAAAAAATGTAAGTCAAATCATGACGCCCAGAACAGACTTGGCCATGCTCCATGAGGGATGGGACATGAAGGAAATCATGCGTCAAATCAGAGAAAAAGGATATTCCCGGTGGCCTGTTTGCAAGCAAAACATCGATGATATTCGAGGCGTGTTGCACATCAAAGATTTGTTGCCGCACATTGATGAACCCCAATTTGATTGGCACACTGTTATCAGACATGGGAAATTTGTACCCGAGACCAAAAAAATTGATGACCTCCTGGCTGATTTCAGAAAAGACCGGAAACACATCGCAATGGTGGTGGACGAGTATGGAGGATTGTCTGGAATTGTTACACTAGAAGATGTTATCGAAGAGATTGTAGGTGATATTCAAGATGAATTTGACGTAGATGATTTGAAGTATTCCGTCATCGATGATAATACGTACTTGTTTGAAGGGAAAATTTCATTGGTCGATTTCTATCGTGTTTTCAATGTTGATGAACATCTGTTTGAAGAGGCCAAGGGAGATAGCTCCACACTGGCTGGACTAATAATCGAAATATTGGGAAGAGTGCCTCAAAAAGGAGAGCAGTTGGATTTTCATCATTATACATTTACAATTGAGACAGCCAATCACAGAAGGCTAGATCGGGTTAAAGTTCAAAAACAACAGCCATGAGGAAATTATTCATCTTTTCATCCATCCTACTCATCTTGGGCATTGCTGTTTATGCACTAATGTTGAGAACACCGGAAACTACCTTTCCTAAGCCCATAGGTTATTTCCGCATTGCATTGCCTCAACCACAATATCGATCTTATAATGCACCTTGCGCCTTTTCAATTCCCGTATCACAATTTGCTACCATAGAACAATTGGATCAGGGACTATCAGACTCCTGTAGGTTCAACATATTCTATCCTAAACTAAAAGCGCGCATCCATTGCACATATTTACCCGTTGACAATAACATCAACGACCTTGTAGCTGAATCCTATGCATTTGCTTCCAAGCATGAAATGAAAGCCAGCGCTATTGAAAAATCATTAATAGAAGAAGAGGAAAGAAAAGTATTTGGCATCCGTTATCGCATAGAAGGCGAAGCGGCCTCACCCCTGCAATTTTTTGTAACGGACAGTACTTCCCATTATTTGCGGTGCGCTTTATACTTTGAATCCACCCCCCAATCCAGACTCGATAGCTCCCGTGTTCCAATACATAGAGCGTGATATGGATGAACTCATCAAAAAAGTTCTATGGCGTTAGCATGAAATAAATTTTGGGCAGAATATAGGAATGACCTATATTTGCAAGGTAAATGAGAAAAGCTAAGGAGGGGTGGAAGCCCCTCTTTGTTTTGAATAGCATGATCACAATAGCCCAAATAACAGACTTGGTTCAGCCACTTACGGTGGATACGGACCTATTCATTGTCTCCATTCATGTCAATCCAGGAAATGCCATCGAGGTATTGGTGGACCGCGACAGTGGATTGAGCATAGATGATTGTAAAAAAGTGAGTAGAGCCGTAGAAGGTGCTCTAGA
>JBEISW010000200.1:0-4410 GCA_040375215.1 Crocinitomicaceae bacterium
CCCAATAGACTTTTTCATTTCCATGAATGGAAGAATCAAAGGATAAAAACTTAGGATATTTCTCGTTGATGTATATCATTCAATTCATCGGTCTTTGGTCAACGCTCTAAGATACGATGATTCGTTGGAATAGTTGCCGATTATTCAATGAACTTGGTCAACTCTTCTGATAATGGTTTAACGGCACTTCCAAAATGCTGCATCCATTTTCCCTCAGGAGAGATTAATATTTTATTGAAATTCCAGCTGATGCTTGCATCTGATACACCGTTGATTTGCTTCATGGTCAGCCATTGATAAACCGGATGTTGATTTTTCCCTTTGACGTCAATTTTCTCTGTTATTTGAAAAGTGACACCGTAGTTTTTGGAGCAAAAGGTTTGAATTTCCTCGGCGTTACCGGGTTCTTGTCCCATGAATTGATTGCAAGGAAAGCCCACGATGATAAGCTTGTCTTGATATTTTTCATTTAATTTTTGCAAATCTTCATATTGAGGGGTGTAACCGCATTTGCTGGCCACATTGACACAGAGGACATACTTCCCTTTGAAGTCGTTGAAGTTGATTTTACCACCTTCAAGGCTACTGATGGATAAATCATAAAAACTCATCTGTTGGTCGGAAATCATTTGCTTGGGTTTTTGCCATCTGCTGCGAAATGCTACGAGGGCTGACGCAATCATGATGATGATTAATATTGTTAAGATTCTCATGTTGTTACAACCAAAATGTTGCTGAAATGTTCAAAGCAGCGTTCTTTTTTTAATAAAGCTTGCCGGATTTCCTCCCCAAATTTCATTAGACGGAATTTTGCCCTTAATGATTGACCCTGCAGTGGTGACACTTTGCTCTTCAAGATAACAACCAGGAAGTAGGGTAGATTTGGCTCCTATCCAAACGCCATTTTCAAGAACAATGGGGTGCAGGGTTAAATCAAAATGAGCTTTGTCATACCTGTGGTTTCCAACAATAATGGTTACTCCTTGAGACAAGCAGCAATGACTTCCAATTTGCACGGGTGCAATGTTGTCTATCCAAACATTCTCTCCTATCCAACTATAATCGCCAATCGACAACATCCAAGGGTGCTTGATGTTGACACCGGGTTTTATTGTACAGCCTTTTCCTATTTTGGCTCCGTATAATTTTAATAACAAGATTTTAAGTTCACTCAAAGGCAAAAACGAGTGAATGAATAACGCATTGATTATATGCCAAGTAGCCCTTTTCCAAAATGGTCCGGGATGATAATGGGGGTTTTTGTATTTGGACAAATCAACTTTCATCAAGAAAGAAATCCTTGGTCGATCATTTCATGTCTCAACTTCTCACTGGTTTCATCACTTACTGGAACAAGCGGTAATCTGAGGTATTCTCCACAAATGTTCAATTGTGAGAGGACTTCCTTAACGCCTGCAGGATTGCCTTCTACAAACAACAATTTTATGATGTCCAATAATCGGTAATGAATCAGACGTGCGTTTTCAAAATCTCCGGTTAGGGCTTGGTTTACCATTTCTGCAAAATCCTTTGGAAAGTCATTGCCCACTACTGAAATAACACCATCACAACCAGCAGAAATCAAGGGCAATGTCAAAGCATCATCACCACTGATTACCAAAAACTCCTTTGGCGTTTGTTGAATAACAGACATAATCTGCTCTACATTCCCTGAAGCCTCTTTAATACCTATGATATTGCGACAATCAAATGCAATTTTGGATACGGTATCGGGAAGAAGGTTAACTCCCGTTCTACCTGGAACATTGTAAAGGAGAATGGGCAGTTTACTGCTTTCAGACAGTGCTTTATAATGTTCAAACAATCCGTTTTGAGTTGGTTTGTTGTAATAAGGGGTAACACTCAAAAAGGCTGTTATCCCATGCGGTTCAATTCTCGCCATCTGTGATGCAATGTCCGCAGTGTTGTTTCCTCCAACGCCCAGAACAATTGGTTTTCGTCCATTGTTAGTGGCCATAATGGTTTCAAGAACTAATTTTTTGTCCTCTTTGCTCAGTGTTACAGACTCACCTGTCGTTCCAAGTACGACAAGGTAATCCGCGTTCCCAGCAATTAAATGATCTGTAAGTTTTTTTAAGCTTTGGATATCTACCTCACCGGATTTTTTAAATGGTGTAACCATGGCAACACCCAGTCCTTTCAATTCATTCATTTTAATGCGCTATTTCCTAAATATTTCTTTAATTGTATAATGTACTCCTCTAGAGTGGGAGTTGTTTTCATGATTAACATGAAATCTGCAAACGCAGAAGCCTTGGTGGATTGAATGGCTACTTTCATTTTTGCCTTGCTTTCTTTGAAGAGGTACAAGGTAGGTATTGTGTTACCATCCGTCAGGTCTATCAGGATATCAAAATCCTCATTTCTGAATGCAGTAACACGATTGATGGGTCTTAAATGCCAATTCAAGTCGTCTTGTGTGAAGTAGCCAAATTCTAATTTTTGAGATTGCCAAATGGGCAACATTTTCTCTTTGGTGTTCACAAAGCCCAAAGCCTTTATTGACTTGATGTTGGGCTTGTCTTTAAGCTCTTTGCAAAAAGCCCGAATTTTATTAAAATATCTTTCATCGTCATCGAGATACAAAACACCAATGGACGTTGCATTGTCAAAGTGAAAAGCCTGTTTCATGCGCGAGGGCTCTAATTGCTTTCGCAACATTTGCCATCCTGCTTTTTGCTTAACCTGATCAACAATTTTCATTGAAGACAAAAATAACCAAGAAAACTACAATTCGTTTTTTTACTTTTACAATTCTCGAAAACTATCTTTATGGAGAATAAAAATAAAGGTTTATCCCTTTTTGCTTTAATCATGATTGCCATCGGCAGTACTATTGGTTCAGGCGTCTTTAAAACACCAACGAGCATCGCTGCTTCAGTTCCTGATATCGCCTCAATGAACTTGTTGTGGATTGCAGGAGGTGTAGTAAGCATGATTGGGGCATTGGTATTTGCGGAATTGGGTTCTCGCTTTGCCCATGCAGGTGGCGTTTACACTTATTTACAGTCCACAATGGGGAAGTTACCTGCATTTCTATATGGTTGGTGTTTATTAACAGTGGTAAGTTCTGGAACCATTGCGGCATTGATCGTTGTCTTTGCAGATTATGGACAAAAGTTTTTGGGTTATTCAGATGATATGATTCCCTTGGTGGCTGCGGTGAGCATCGTTGTATTAACATTGTTCAATACCTTTTCTCTGAAAAGCTCGGAGTGGTTTGCGAACATAGCAACCATCTTGAAAATGATAGGGATTTTTGGTTTGATTATTTTATTGTTGTTTTTTGGTACTAGCCCAGTTGACAGCGGACCCATTGTGACAACGGAGTCAGGTGAGTGGGATTGGGCCAAGGCTTTTGTAGGTGTTTTGTGGTCTTATACGGGATGGCACTACGCAAGCTTTGTTAGTGGTGATGCGCAGAATCCTAAGAGAGATGTGCCTTGGGCGATGATTATAGGTACTTTAGTGGTTACCTTGATTTATGTGTTGTGCAATTTGGGATATACTCATGTTCTAACGCTTTCAGAGATTACCAACACAAAAACATTGGCAGCAGATGCAGCAGAGAAAGTTGTCGCTGGCAGTGGAATTGCAGTGTCATTGTTAATCGCGCTTTCCGTTTTTGGCTGCGCTGGATTGTATATTCTGGCAACACCAAGGATTATTCAGCAAATGGCCAAAGAAGGGGTTTTTATAGGCGTTTTCGCAAAAGCGCATCCCAAATTTGGTGTTCCCTTAAACGCTATTTTATTGCAGTCTGTTTGGGCCATTGTTTTGGTTTTTTATTGGGGCAAATTTGAATCCTTGTACACATACGTAACCATAACAGAATGGTTTTTCTTGTTGTTAACGTGCATTGGTTTTGTTCTCTTGGTTTATCGTCAAAAGATGCTAGGCTCTGGGCGGATGATTGCTTTTAGTATGCTCGCGCTGTTGTTTTCTGCTGTAGTCATTTGGTTTATTAGTAAAAATGCATTGTCAGATGATCCAGCGGCTTATTTTGGTCTATTGGTTATTCCTGTTGGTGTTGTTTTTTATTACATATTTAAAAATAGAAATTAGTTGTTATGAAATTGAAGTATTGTGTTTTTAGTTTGATTGTGCTTTTCTCGGTAGATTCATTCTCTCAGGCAAAAGAAGAGAAGAAAAGAGGCAAGGATAAAAAGAAACCTACTGAGCAAACACCTCCAAAAAAGGAAGAGGATAAATATGCTGACATTACCAAGAAATGCCGCAAAATAGACGGGTTGTTTACGTTGTACAGAGATACAATAACCGGTAAGATTTATCTTGAAATCAATCAGAGTCAAGTCAATCAAGAGTTTATTTATTTTAGTCACATCGTGGATGCACCTGCAGAAGCAGGGTATTTTAGAGGTTCCTACG
>JBEISW010000227.1:0-3848 GCA_040375215.1 Crocinitomicaceae bacterium
CCCTACGGTTAATGAGTTGCAACAATATGCGGCGGATTTGTTTGGAATGGAGGCCGCACTATACTGTAGCTCCGGAACACAAACCAACCAAATAGCCATCAATGTTCATACCCAACCCGGTGATGAAGTTATCTGTTCAAACTTGGCTCATATATACATCTATGAAGGAGGCGGAATAGCTTTGAATTCAGGTTGAAGAGTTAGGTTGATAGAACAGCCATTTGGAATGTTCACTGCTGACGATGTTGTTAAAAACATCAACAATAAAAACGATATTCACCTACCCCTTACACGTTTAGTATGCATTGAAGATACCATGAACAAAGGAGGTGGAGCCATTTGGGATTTAGAAGAAATAAAAAAAATAAAAAAAGTTTGTGAGGCCAATGATCTGATGCTGCATTGTGATGGCGCAAGGTTGTTCAATGCATTGGTTGAAACAGGCGTTGAACCTCAGGAATACGCCAAGTATTTCGATTCTATCAGCATTTGCTTGAGCAAGGGACTTGGTGCACCAGTAGGATCCTTGTTGTTGGGCAACAAAGCATTCATTGAAAAATCACGCCGACGCAGAAAATCATTGGGTGGCGGAATGAGACAAGCTGGAATCATCGCCGCGGCAGGACTCTTTGCATTAAAAAACAATATTCAACGATTGAAAATTGATCACGATAATGCAAAATACCTTGCCGAAATACTAAGTAAGCACAATGATATCAAATCCATTTATCCCGTTTCCACGAACATTGTAATAGCAGAAACAAAAGAGGATAACGGAGCTGCAACGTTTGTTGAAGAGATGAAAAGTCAAAACATTTTGTGCTTTCCATTTGGCGTGAATAAAGTTCGATTTGTGACACATCTGGGAGTTGACAATCATTCCATTAGAAAACATTTCAATCTATAATTCAAACCCAAAGTTCAATTTGATATTTGTAGGAACGAGGAAAACAACATTATTAAATTTCTTCTACCAACTTTAATTCTACTCTACAAAAAACTTGACTACCCTCACCTAATTTTGGTGTGATATTGATGTCTTTAAAGCATTCTTTTCGCATAATTTGCAATAATCCGAGTCCTGCCCCTCCGCGTTCATTGAACACATTGTTGTTCAATTTTTGTCGATACAAATTATCCAATTCTACCTCAGACAATCTCCTGTATAGCTCAACTTGAAACATGAGTTCTTCAACATCACTGAGTTTAGACTGGTTCACAATAATAAAAGAAATAGCTGCCTTAGAAAGCTCATGTTCAACCACCACTTCGCTGCTTTGGTTAGAATAACGAAATGCATTATCCATCACTTCAATAAGACAATTTGCAGCTTGCTTAGAGAAACGCTTAGAAATTGTCAGCTGATTGGCCTCTAGAAAAAAACGATCAATCGCAGAATCATATTCGGTTAATGTAAGACGCGCATGATATTTCATCCAAGATTGACCCATTAATTTTCCGTTGATGAAGTTAACAAAAAACCCTCTACGCGTAGAGGGTTTTTAAGTTTCATATATGAGTGATTATTTACTCACTATCTCTTTTGGCCATTAGATCAACATACTCCTTATTGGATCCAACAATCATCTTTTGGAAGCGTCTTACACCAGAACCTGCTGGTATGTGATGTCCTACGATGACGTTTTCTTTCAAACCAATCAAGTAATCCGTCTTTCCTTGTACCGCAGCCTCGTTCAAAACTTTTGTTGTTTCTTGGAAGGATGCTGCAGAAATCCATGACTCCGTTTGCAAAGATGCACGGGTTATACCCTGAAGCATTGGACGAGCTGTAGCTGTAACCGCTGGTCTAGCTTCCATCTCCTTCTGATCATTGCGTTTCAAGTTGGTGTTCTCATCACGCATCTGACGAACCGTAATGATTTGACCAGCCTTGTAACGGTCAGTTTCTCCAGGTTCAGTAATTACTACTTTGTCAAACAGCAAGTCATTTTCTTCTAAAAACTCAGCCTTATCAACTGAAGTGTTCTCCAAGAAACGGCTGTCACCTGCATCCGTGATTTCTACTTTGCGCATCATTTGACGAACAATCACCTCAAAATGCTTGTCGTTGATTTTCACACCTTGAAGACGATAAACTTCTTGAATCTCATTCACCAAATACTCCTGAACAGCTGTTGGTCCTTGAATATCTAAAATATCACCAGGAGAAACTGCACCGTCAGAAAGTGGCATACCTGCACGAACAAAATCTTCAGACTGAACCAAAATATGCTTGGACAATGGAATCAAATACTTGCGCTCTTCACCAGTTCTGGACTGAACAGTGATTTCACGATTACCACGCTTGGTATTTCCGTATTTCACGATACCATCAATCTCTGAAACTACCGCTGGATTAGATGGATTACGAGCCTCGAACAATTCAGTTACACGAGGAAGACCACCAGTGATATCACCACCACGACCAGCCATTCTTGGAATCTTAGCCAAGATGGTACCTTTGGTTAACTTTTGACCAGCCTCAACATTCAAGTGAGCACCTACTGGAAGTGAGTACTCGCGCACTTCTTCTTTGTTGCGAACAATCTTGATACTTGGGTTCTTCTTTTTATCTTTTGATTCAATGATGATCTTTTCAGAGAATCCAGTTTGCTCATCGACTTCTGTTTTGAAAGTAATACCTTCTTCAACAGCCTCAAATTGAACGTTACCATCCTCCTCAGTAATGATCACACTATTGAATGGGTCAAACTCACACAAAACATCGCCTTTCTTAACGGTATCATTGTGCTTTACCATCAACGTTGAACCATATGGAAGATTCACAGTCATAACAGTTGCTCCAGTCTTCTCATCCATAATCTTCAATTCAGAAGAACGAGAAACCACGATGGTTTTTCCTTGAGAATTCTCTACCGTGCGCAACTCATCAATTTCAACCAATCCACCATACTTGGCAAGGATATCATTGTCAATTGCACTGGCTGAAGAAGCACCACCCGTGTGGAATGTACGCAATGTCAACTGAGTACCAGGCTCACCGATGGATTGTGCCGCGATAACACCAGCAGCCAAACCTTCTTGAACCATTTTACCAGTAGCCAAATCGCGGCCGTAACACTTGGCACATACTCCGCGCTTACTTTCGCAAGTCAATACAGAACGGATTTCAACATCCTCAATTCCTGCGTTATCGATAGCGTCCGCAAGATCCTCAGTAATTTCTTGTGCCGCCTCAACAATCAACTCTCCCGTTTCAGGATGGTAAATATCATGAACGCTTACACGACCCAAAATACGATCTCTCAAACTTTCAACAACATCATCTGCCTTTTTCAAAGCTGAAGTAACCAATCCTCTTAAAGTACCGCAATCCACCTCATTGATGATGACATCTTGAGCAACGTCAACCAAACGACGAGTCAAATAACCAGCATCCGCTGTTTTCAATGCCGTATCGGCCAAACCTTTACGAGCACCGTGAGTAGAAATGAAGTACTCCAAGATAGACAAACCTTCTTTGAAGTTTGCCAAGATGGGGTTCTCAATCATGTCTTGTCCACCAGCCGCTGCATTCTTTTGTGGCTTAGCCATCAAACCACGCATACCGGCCAACTGACGAATTTGTTCCTTAGAACCACGAGCTCCAGAATCAAACATCATGTAGATGCTATTGAATCCTTGTTGATCGGACTTCAATCGGTCCATCAAAATATTGGTCAAACGTGAGTTGGTGTTGGTCCAAATGTCAATGACTTGGTTGTAACGTTCGTTGTTGGTGATAAGACCCATGTTATAGTTCTCAAATACCTCCGTTACTTTCTCAGTAGCTAAGCTCACCAACTTATCTTTCTCAGCTGGAATAACTACGTCTGTCAACTTAAAGG
>JBEISW010000110.1:0-6991 GCA_040375215.1 Crocinitomicaceae bacterium
GTTTATTCCCTATGATACGGATAATACATTTGGAATTGATTGGTTCAATATCAATTGGAGTACCCGAAACATTTACAATTGGGATGGAAGCGCAGACTTGGTCTTGTACAACAAGATGATGGCAACGCCAGAGTTTCGCTCTATTTATAGTCATTACATCCAAGAGGTAGCAAGTTATATAGGTTCAAATGAATACATCAACCAGCTTCAGACTTTGCAATCCATCATTACTCCTTCAGCCCTTAGTGATGTCTATCGGACTTTGGATTACAGTTTTGATGAAGCTGATTTTACCAACGCACTAGACAGCGCATGGGGAGATCATGTGACCTTTGGAATCTCAGAATTTATCAGCAACAGGGTAGCTTCAGCTTTGAGTCAATTGGACAATAATGTTTCCATTCCCAATTTGGTGTATCAGGTATCTTCTAAAGTCATTGATGATCAAATTGAATTGTCTTTTAAGTCAACGGCCAATTCGGCCAATGTGGGTTACCGAATTGAAGGGGCTTCCAACTGGAATTTATTATCTCCTGAAATTGTAGGAACCACAATATGGGACAACAATATGCGGGTGATTTTGCCATTAGCGGGATTTCAAGGAACCATAGAATGGCAAGTTGTGCCCCTGAGTCAGAATTTGGTTGCCAATCCTTGTCAAATCTTTGTAACCCATGTTGGATTGGATTCTTTGGGTTATTGGATCAATGAGATTGCCCCTTCAGGCACTTTGGGTTTTGCCGATGAATTGGGGGAGCAAGAGGATTGGATAGAAATTTACAGAGGGTCGAGCGCCCCATTCATGTGGAATGACATATGGATCACAGACAACCCCCACGATCCCAATAAATGGAAGTTGAAACAGATTCAATCCAATGCGCCGTCATTCTTGACCTTTTGGGCCGATGATAGTCCGCAACAAGGCAATAGGCATTTGAATTTTAAGCTGAGCAGCAACGGTGAATTTGTTGGGATATCGCATTGGGACAATGGTGATTTTCATTGGTTAGACTCTATTTCATTTCCTGCTATCACTGTGCAGCAATCATTTGCTAGGGCAGTTGATGGCGGTTCACCTTGGGAAGTAACAACGTCAGTAACACCCGCCGCTAGCAATATGTCCACCAGTGTTTCCGAACAAACCATTGAACGCTTGCAGATCAGTCCAAATCCGGCAAACGATTTTTTCTATTGGCCCGGAGGTTATGGTCAGGTTTACAATATCCAAGGTGATTTATGTTTGGTTTTGCAAGGGCAAGAACGTGTCTCGACGGATCAATGGCCCTCGGGTGTCTATTCCATAGTATCTGAACGAGGAGTTCAGAGAATGATCATTTTGCATTAGTATCGAGAAGAAACAACGCTGATTTGGGATTCAAGATGGTCATTTTTTTTCGCGGAAAGGCCTTGCGGTTTCTGTTGTGTTCTCATGCAAAAGATGTTTCTTCAAATTTCATTCATTGGCTAAGACAAACCAAACAACCTATAATGCACGCATAATGATCTTTTCCAATCGTTAAAAATTTGTCGTGAAGCGGCTGCTCAGCTATTTTTACCTTCAAGATGAAAAAACTAGTTGTTGTTATAGGCATGCTATTCGCCTATTGTGTAAATGCTCAAAACACGCACCAAGTGGGAAACACCACTTTAACGGAATACGATTTGGTAACGGGTGTCCAAATCCCTTGGGAGTTGGTTTGGGGTCAAGATGATCACATTTGGTGCACAACCAGAAAGGGTAATGTGT
Source organism: Crocinitomicaceae bacterium (assembly GCA_040375215.1). Taxonomy (GTDB): domain Bacteria; phylum Bacteroidota; class Bacteroidia; order Flavobacteriales_D; family Sanyastnellaceae; genus CAMCTV01. The sequence continues at coordinate 1,748 of JBEISW010000110.1, forward strand.
TGCGCATTGATCCTGCAACGGGTAATTACGAGACGTTGTTGATCAAGACTGTTCCCTACAACGGAGGCAGTGAACCAGGTATGTTGGGCATGTGCCTTCATCCTGACTTTTTAACCAATTCAAAAGTCTATGTTGTATACAATTACAACCAAGGTGCCAACACCATTAAGGAGCGTTTGTCTATGTTTGAATACGATGGGACTGCGTTAGTCAATGAGACCATTTTGATTGATGCCATTGGTGGTGCTGCTATTCACAATGGCTCTCGCATTATCATTACTCCAGATAACAAAATATTGATGACCACTGGGGACAACGGCGATCAAGGTGTTAGCAGTCAAAACATCACATCTTTGAATGGCAAAATTTTGCGTATCAACTTGGATGGAAGTATCCCAAGTGATAATCCTGATCCTTCTTCTTACGTATATTCTTTTGGACATAGAAATGGTCAAGGGCTTTGCGTTGGTCCCAATGGTATCATTTACGAAAGTGAGCATGGTCAAAATAGCTCTGACGAGTTGAATATCGTTGAACCCAACCGCAATTACGGGTGGCCAACTGTTCAAGGGGCTTGTAATACAACGGCTGAACAGAACTATTGCACTGCCAACAATGTAAAAGAACCTATTTTAGAATGGTCACCTTGCCGTGCCGTTAATGGTTTGGAATACTATGTTCACCCCGCCATTCCTGAATGGCAGAACTGTATTTTAATGGCTGTGTTGGGTGGTTTGGGTGGAACCTACGAGCGTCTTTCAGTAATTCATTTGAGCGCCGATGGACAAACAGCAACCTGTGTTGATGCGCAGGATACCTACTTCCAAGTTTTCAATCAGCGCATCAGGGATTTTTGTGTCAATCCGCATACTGGCGCTTTGTACATGGCTTTGAATGGTTCATCATATCCCGGAGCAGGGCCAAACATCATCAAGGAATTCAGAAACTTGGCCTACACCAATACCTCTGTAATGAGCCATGAGCCGGAGCAAAACATTGTCGTTTTCCCTAATCCTGTTTCCAATGAATTGTCTTTGAATTTTAGTTCAACTTTCATAGGAAATACGGTTGAAGTCATCAATTTCAATGGCCAAGTGGTGAATACATCTGTGGTTAATAACGCAACAATGAAATGGGATGTCCAAGATTGGGCAGCGGGAAATTATTTTGTCCGTTGCTCTAGTCCTAAAGGAACCGTGACCAAAACATTTGTGGTAACGCATTAATGAAGAATTTTCAAAGGATAGCAGCCCTCGTTTTCACGGTGGGCTGTTTTTTTTCGATGCAGGCCCAACAAACTGAGCGCAAGCCTTTCAAAATCATTGTTCATTTCGATGATGAATTGTCTTTGGATACAACGGCAGCCTTATGGACTTGTGTCAATACAACATCTGGAGAAAGTAAACACCTGAATCCAAAGATTGGCGTCAACTTGAACATGTCTAACGGTGACGTTTTGATGATTTGCTATTCAGGTGATTGTAATAGGTGGGTTTTCAACGAAGAGGACGTAATCAGTTATGCCTATTGGGGTAATCCTGAAAAAACAGCATATTATTTTTTTCAGCCCAACTATCACTTGGAGAATACCCTTCAGATTTCAGCTTTTTCATCCCATTTGAAAAATACTCAATTGCCTGCCATGCTAGGAATTCTCAATTTCAAGCAATGGAATTCAGATGGCTCCTCTTTGCAACAAGGATTAAATGCCATTCCTGGTGTAATGCTTGAGTCCAGAGGTCAAGGAGGCAGTCCACGCATCAATATTCGTGGCTCCATGCTTCGCTCCACATTTGGCATTCGCAATGTTCGCATGTACTTCAACGGTTTTGCATTGACTTCCCCAGATGGAACAACACCAATGGAGGTCATTGACCCCATGTGGGTTTCAGAAGCTGAAGTTGTTAAAGGTCCCGCCGCTGCTGAGTACGGCAACGGAACTGGTGGAGTGGTTTTAATGAAAGGTTTGCGTCCCAATTATCTCACACATACAGCCAAGTCTAGTTTGATCATGGGCAGTTGGGGCTATTACCGGTTGCAGTATGGAGTCAATGTCGCTTTGCCTGAAATTTATAATAAAAGACAACTTTCAATTGCCTATGTGAAAGCAGGAACCAATGGATATCGCCAACAAGAATCCAATGCGAGGAACCAATTGCTATTAACCGTTCACAAAGAAGTAAAAAGCTTATTCAAATGGGGCATAAGGAATGATGGTGATAAGATTGGAACCAACATTACCCAATTCCAATACCATCAAGGACAATGGGGATTGCCTGGTAGCTTGAATGAGAAAGACGTCGCATTAAATCCTCAAGCCGCTCGACCTTTCTCCTTGGCCAATCAAGCACGACTGGAAAGGAATCGTTGGATGATGGGTTTTGGTCAAGACCGAAACTGGAACAGCAAATGGGAAGCCATGTGGCGGTTGAGCTACCAGGGTAGTGTCAAAACCAACCCCTACGGAACAAGCGCCGCATTCTCAGGATTCAAGGATGAGGCTAATAGAGGACTCAACAGCAGAGCGATGTTGAGCTATCAACTTATCGAAAACAAAAACTGGTCATTCACGTTGAAGTCAGGGTTTGAATTGCAGCAAGAAAAATTTACCATTGAAGAATTTTATTTGGTTGATGGAGATCGAGGTGACTTAAAGTACAACTACGACATTGATTATTGGCAAGGATTTGCGCATGTCGGCGGTCAATTGAAATGGAGAGACATTGGACTTATCCAAGCTGGTTTTGCGCAACATCAAACCAAAGTATCTGCTTCAGGGAAATACGGATCTGCTGAGCAAGAAAATCATGCATTTACCTGGACACCCGATTGGACACCTAGAGTGGCTGCCAGTTTGAAGTGTTATCCAAATCAATTTCTATTTGTCAATTACGGCGCTGGATTTTCAAACCCCAATGTTTTCGAACAAGTAGACTATACCAAAGGTCAATTCAATGTTTCTCTGCAGCCAGAGTTGGGCAAACAGTTGGAGTTGGGATTGAAAGGATCTGTCAAAGGAATGGAATGGCAATTGGCGCGTTATCAACAAGCTTTCTCTAACATCATTTTGCCCAATGATTTTAATGCTGCAGTTCCCGAGAGTTTTGTCAATGCCGGCAGTACGACACAGAATGGTTGGGAGGTTGTTATGCAATACAATTTCTATATCGGGTCCAATAAATCCTTGCGTTTCAATGGTTGGCTCAATGCGCATCGTGCCGAGTATGTTTTTGATACGTACACAAACAATGGAGACAATTTCTCAGGTTTAGTAATGCCGGGAACTGCCTTGCATACAGCGCAGGCAGGATGGGATTTTGAATGGAAAGAGAAAATTCAATTTACCATTTCCGACCAATGGATAGACAAGATGGCGCTGAACAATGGAAACACGGTGTGGGCCAATCCTTATCATTTGATGCAAGTGAGATTATCAGGGAATGCATTTCATCGATTGCAAAATAATGGTTCCCTTGCTTGGCATTGGATGATTGGAATCAACAATGCACTAAACAGTACTTACTCATCCTTTCATCAATTGAATGATGGCGCTGGTAGATACTACAATCCTTCTTCCGTGAGAAATTTCTATGTCGGATTAAGTGCATTTGTGCACAGACCCCGCTAAATTTGTACATGCAATTTAAAATTCAATCTCCCTTCACCCCTTCTGGTGATCAACCTGAAGCGATAAGACAATTGGTTAGGGGAGTTGAAACCAATGAGAAATTTCAAACCTTATTGGGCGTAACCGGCTCTGGTAAAACATTTACCATTGCCACTGTCATTGATCAAACCCAGCGTCAAAATTTGATTCTCTCCCAAAACAAGACCTTGGCCGCACAATTGTACGGTGAGTTCAAGGCTTTTTTTCCGGATAATTTGGTGGAGTATTTTGTGAGTTACTATGATTACTACCAGCCGGAGGCATTCATTCCTGTAACCAATACCTACATCGAAAAGGATTTGGCCATCAACCAGGAAATTGAACGCATGCGCCTAAGCGCTACTTCTGCCTTGCTCTCTGGACGAAGAGACGTTATCGTTGTAGCCTCCATTTCTTGTATATACGGTATTGGCAATCCCATTGAATTCAATAAATCAGTCATTGATCTGAAAAAAGGTCAAAAGATGAGTCGTCAAGGATTCTTGCATCGATTGGTAGAAAGCTTGTACAGCAGGGCATTGGTAGATTTTGCTAGAGGTACATTTCGCGTAAGCGGCGATACGGTAGATATTTTCTTGGCCTATGCAGATCATGCCATTCGTGTTGTGTTTTGGGACAACGAGATTGAGTCCATTGATAGCATTGATCCCGCTTCAGGAAAAAAAATAATGAAGTACGAAACCATTCGTATTTATCCCGCCAATTTATTCGTGACTTCAAAAGAGACTTTGAATGAGGCGATTTGGGAGATTCAACAAGACATGGTGGTTCAGGTGGAAGCTTTTAAAAGAGAAGGAAAAGACACTGAAGCCAAACGTTTGGAAGAACGTGTCACCTACGATATTGAAATGATGAAGGAGTTGGGGTATTGTTCAGGCATTGAGAATTACTCGCGTTATTTTGATCGCCGACAGCCAGGACAACGCCCTTTCTGTTTGATGGATTACTTTCCAAAAGATTATTTGTTTGTGATTGATGAGAGCCATGTCACCGTTAGCCAGGTCAGTGCCATGTATGGCGGAGACCGAAGCCGAAAAGTGAATTTGGTGGAACATGGTTTTCGTTTGTCCGCCGCCATGGACAACAGACCTCTGAAGTTCAATGAATGGGAAGAAATGCAGAATCAAGTCATTTTTGTTTCTGCCACACCAGCGAACTATGAATTGGAAAAATCAGAAGGCGTAGTGGTGGATCAAGTAGTTCGCCCAACGGGATTGTTGGATCCTCCTATTGAAATTCGTCCTACAAAAAACCAAGTAGACAATTTGTTGGAAGAGATCAGAAAGACTGTCGACAAAGGAGAGCGTGTGTTGGTAACCACCTTGACCAAACGAATGGCCGAAGAGTTGGCAAAATACTTTGACAGAATCAACGTTAAGTGCAGATACATACACAGTGAAGTGCAAACATTGGATCGCATCGAAATATTAAGAGGGCTCAGAGAAGGGGAGTTTGATGTATTAATTGGTGTCAATTTGTTGCGGGAAGGCTTGGACTTGCCTGAAGTATCTCTGGTGGCCATCATGGATGCCGACAAGGAGGGTTTTCTCCGAAGCCACAGATCATTGACCCAAACA
>JBEISW010000014.1:0-18516 GCA_040375215.1 Crocinitomicaceae bacterium
AACAGTCCCTGCTGGCATCAGCTACCAAGCTGTGGCACGCAATGCGCAAGGAACAGCTTTGGCCAATACTGCCATACAGGTGAAATTTACTTTGATCACAGATTCGTTGTCTGGCTCAAACGAGTACGTGGAAACGCATTCCTTGAGTACCAACAGCCTCGGACTTTTCGCAACGGCTTTCGGAACGGGTACTGCGGTAACAGGCACTTGGGCGGGTATCAATTGGACGCACTCCAACAAATATTTGAAAGTGGAATTGGATGCGGGCAATGGATTTGTGGATTTGGGAACACAGCAATTGTTGTCTTCGCCTTTTGCCATCAGAGCGCAATCTGCAGCTACTATCGAGAATGGAGACTTGCCTGTTTTTGCTGATAATGCAGCGGCAATTACCGGTGGATTAACGGTTGGAAAGTTGTATCGTACTGCAACGGGGGAATTGAAGGTGGTTTATTGATTGGATTCTTTGCGAACTTGGCGCAGCGATGCTTCGCTGTCCTGGCGTAGCGATGCCTCGCTATTTGCGTTTATTGTATTTTTGTTTTAACGCTATGGGCGCAATGGTCATCGCAAGGGGCGCAATGAATATTTCCATCTCAACTCCTAGCGTACTTTGCGCAATCCTGGCGTGCTTTGCGTTTATTGTATTTTTATTTTAACACCATGGCCGCAAAGGTTTTCGCAAGGACCGCAAAGGTTTCGCAAAGATTTTGAATAAATTTCAAAGATTGTTTACTACCCGTCTTACTCCTGTTTTTAATAAAAACGAATTGAAGTTGATTAGCAAGCCCAATTTGAAGCCACCCAATTTCAGATAGGTTAATGTTTGAGCAAGATGCAAATCATTAAGGCTATCCACACTTTTAATTTCAATTACCACTTTATTGTCTACCAATATATCTATGCGGTAAGCACAATCAATTTGTACATCATCCAAAACAATGGGGATTCCATGCTCTTTCAAGACAAACAAACCTCTCTTTCTCAGAGAGTGATACAAGGCTTCTTGATAAACCCGTTCCAATAAACCTGGACCTAATTTTCTGTGTATCGATATCGATTCTTCCAAAACGATTCGTGAGATTTCATTTTCAGTCATTTTCTCTACAAAGTTCTAATACGTTGTATCAAAAAACAACCTATAAATTATGCGTATTTATGGGAATAATTGTAAAGTAAAACAAACGCAAGGCGCGCAAGGGATTATCTCTTTGCGGACTTTGCGCAATCTTGGCAAACTTTGCGTTTATTGTATTTTGATTTTTAACGCAAGGAGCGCAAAGGTTTTCGCAAGGGACGCGAAGTGGTTTTGCTTTCTGCTAATTCTTACTGAAAGGCAAGACCAACTCCTGCCCTACCTTCAACCAATACATTCCGCTCTTCAGCTTTGAGATATCGGTGACCTCTGAAGTTTTATTTAACACACCTTTCGCTACAGTTCTGCCTTGAACATCCATTATCAAAAAAGATTGACCCACCCATTGAGCATCCCCTTTCCATCGAAGCTGATCTGAACTTGGATTGGGGTACAATGAAAAAGGCTGACTGGTGCTGTCATATACATCAGCACCGCATCCTAAGGCGCAATTCTGGATCAATTCAAATGAAGTTGTGTTGGATACATTGCTTTGAAATACTTCGCCTTGTGGGCAATTGTCTTTGAGGTAAAAATCCAACCAGGGAATTAGATTATTCAAAACTGAGGCTTGCTGCTCAGTTGCAGAAATGGTCCCTTGCGGTGAACAAGTACTTTGTCCCAAAGTACAATTAAAATTGGGAGAGGCAAATTGACAATGGTCTCCTCCTACTATTCCCACATAAGATTTGCAAACACTCACAGAGGCATTGAACATCGGTACCTGATGATCCGCTGGTGGTGCAACACAATCATTAATTCCCGAAAAGATGAGGGTTGGTTTTTGAATATTACCCGCAGCTGAAATAGCAGATGGGTTGGTCTCTGCAGGTGCCATGGCTGCCAATACTGTAATATTGGCATTGTAGGTCATGGCTAAAAACGCTGAGCCTCCACCCATCGAGTGACCCATCACTGCGCTGGTATTCCCAATTGCATTATAAAACAACGATGAACCATCACCGTTCTCTTCCTGAAGTGCAGTAACCAAAAAAGCCATGTCTCGGCCAAAATTCTCATGTGATGGAAACAACGATGTTTCAGTTGTGGGCAAAACTACTATGTATCCCTCTGGCACCAACACTTCCCAATAAACATCATATGCTGAAGCCGGCATGACAAAACCATGTCCAATAACAACGATTGGGAAAACACCAGAGGCCACTGCCACATTGTCCCCAGCAGTGTTGGCTGGATAATAAATCTCACACGTTACTACCCTATTGTTTCTGCTAACATCAACAAAAGAAGTTTGCTGATGTCCAATGGAAAAATCTTGTGCCGTCATCAGCACAGACGAAAGCAAAATCAACAAGATCAAAATACCTTTGTTCCTTTTCATAATTCAAAATCAATGATTATGGTAAAGGTCAAGAAAAAAGACGGAATCTTCTCATCTTTTTAAAAAAGCGTTTCCACTTGGAATCAGAATCAATGGAATCCCTTGCCTGAATGGTTTCAATGGCCATCCTCAACTCTTCTGATTGTTTTAACATCTGAGCAGAATCAATTCTAGATTGGGTTGTTGAATCGTTAACGGCCTGCTCAGCATTGACTTGAAAAAAATTGTTATCCATATTGACCGTCCAGTTTTGTGGCATTGACCAAGGTTGTGGAAAAGGCCAACTGTCATAAACGATGCATCCGCCGCAAGTTGGCCACCAATTCATAACTCCAAAGTTCAGAAACCAATTGGGATCCCAAATCAAAATGAAAGGCATTGGCATGGTGTCTTTGTGCAATTCCATCTCAAACACATGGGTGCTGTATACAGGATCTGTCTTTAATGGTTCTCGCAAACCCAATTGAACTTCCCTTTGCGTGGGCATTAAATAGAGTATCATCCCAACGGAAAGGGTGATCAAAAGAATATTGCGCAGTAATGAATTCATTGTGGGTAAGACCTTCATTCCTGTTAAGCGTTGCTTAAGTTTCGTCAACTTAACATTACTTTGCAAACTCAATAGGCTTGAAAAATGAATGTATTGGTAGATCAAATATTGGAGGTTGGCTGCGGACGTTGCAAATGGGGAGGTACTCCGAAATGCAAAGTGCACACTTGGGAAAAGGAATTGCCCGCATTGCGCAACATCCTTTTGGAATGTGGACTACATGAAGAAGTAAAATGGGGAATGCCCTGCTATACAGACAATAAAAGAAATGTATTGATACTATCCCCCTTTAAAGAATACTGCGCACTTAACTTTTTCAACGGTGCATTGATTGATGATATCGCCAATATGCTCACAGCACCCTCTGAAAACACACAATCAGGAAGGCAAATGCGATTCACCCATATTGATCAAATCACATCTGCCTCAGACATTATCAAGCAATATATCTTTCAGGGCATTGAAGTAGAAAGACAAGGTTTAAAAGTTGTCGCTAAAAAGGTGGAGGAATATCCAATTCCTGAAGAATTGAATATTGTATTTAAAAACAATTCATCACTTAAAAAAGCTTTTGATCAACTCACTCCTGGAAGACAAAAGGCATACCTCCTTCACTTTGCACAACCCAAGCAATCTGCAACAAGAACAAGTAGAATTGAAAAGGCAATGCCAGATATCTTTGCAGGAAAGGGGTTGAATGAAGATTATAGAAACAAAAAAAGGTAGCCTAAACTACCTTTTGTGCGCCCACCTGGGCTCGAACCAGGGACCCACAGATTATGAGTCTGTTGCTCTAACCAACTGAGCTATAAGCGCGGGGGTGCAATATTACGGTTTTTTTTCTCTAAATCAAAAATACGCCTCAATAATCCCACTGATCTTGAAAATATCCGGGGGTACGAATACCAATCATGATGAACTGCTGACTTTGCAATTGAGGTAAATAATGTGTACGGCTCATGACCTCTCCAAAACACTCTAAGATATTCTTTAGGACTTTTCTCGAAACTTGCAGGCGCTGAAACAAGAAAATTCGTTTATCGCCTTGAAAGAAGTCATTGCCATAAATCTGCGCGGGATCCTTATAGCTTAAAAAGATGTTTCCCCCGTCATTCAAACCTGAACGATTGAGTCCATAGGCTCCATAATTGCAAGCCAGAATGACGGTCCAATCCTTCTTTTTGAATTGAGCCATGTTCACCCATTCAATAAAATTAGAACCCCATGGATGCGCCAAAGGTTGTCCCAATTGTCCCCATGCTTGCAAAGGGCTAGCGTGAGAGTAAGTGAACGGTCTTACAGCATTAACTTCAGAGATTACATCCAACCCTTTGATAATGTCAAATGCCTTTACACCGGCTTGTCCCCCATATTTCAAACCCCACCATCCATTCTTGGCTTTGACTTCGGATAGCAACCACTCATCCAATAAAAACTGGAAATAAAACTTGGTCTTTTGCTTGTACACATAGCTCATGTTTAATCCTAAAAGTGAGTTGTCTGCAGATCCTTGCGCATATTCAATGGGACGCCAAAATGCTATTGGATTTAGATAATGTAAGTCAAAGTTTCGTGCAGAAGTGCGGTCACTCTTCTGCCAAATCACCATTTCGTACAAGGTAAAAGTCAACTTCTTGGTTGCTTCATAAGTCAACGAATGCATCCCGATATACTTGGTGCGCAATTGATCCCAACCCAGACCATTGTCCTTCAATTGAGCCCATTGCGCATTGAAACGAAAAGGACCCAAATCCGCCACTACTCTGCCATACGGCATCGGTGCAGCGTTGTGACTGATGACCAAAGATCGATAGCCATCTCCAAAAAACATTTTCCCTCTGCCTACCTCCATTGAAACATGGCGGTTGGGATGGTAGGTCAATTTTCCAGTCCAAGTTTGAGTGCGATATAGACCAGCGAAATCACCCAAAGCTTTTCCCCAACCTAGGATGGAGTTGTCATTCAAAACAGAACCTACCGCATTCTGCGGCAGGTCAGACATCAAGTGATAATAGGAAAGTTGCACAGCCAATTTGTTCTTGAACTTGGAATAAAAGTCCAACTGTCCCAAGGTCTGATGAAAACCTTGAAAGGTATTGTTCATCCTGCTCAATCCACTGGACATTGACACACTTGGAATTATCGTAAAACCATTCATTCCAATGCTGTCATTTAGCCCCATCAAATACTGAAGATCTAAGCCAAACACTTGTGGAAACATGGAGGCATCAGAACTATCTGTCTTTTGATACGCCAATTGGTACATGCCGTCCAAAGGATTAACAGGGCGAGAGACATCCCATGACTGACCCAAAACAAGTTTGACTTTAAATACAACCAATATCCAAAACATTCTTTTCATGGGTACAACAAATATTTTTCTCTTAAACTCAAATAATCTTGCAAACCTTTTTGCCAACTGGCGCGAATTTGATCAGCACTCCATCCCAAATCGAGCTGCACTCTCAACTCCTTTGTTCCTGCTAATTTATCAAAAAATCCTGGGTTATTGAACATGGCTTTTCCCAACTCTGAATAGGCATCCAATAGATAACTCAAGTTGATTTGATGTGTTGCATCGCACACGGATTGTAAATCAACAAAACCACATGATTCATTCTCATGCGGCGGATTGGTAACCTTACCCATAATATCAATTGGAATCGCCGAAAAGTCGTATTTTTTCTTATTCGGAAAACCGTAGCAAGTAAAAGGATGTTCAGTTCCGCGACCTACACTTACCGTTGTTCCCTCAAACCAGCACAATGAAGGGTATAGCGCGATGGCACAATCTGAGCTTAAATTAGGAGATGGTGATACTGGGAGGCTATAAGATGTAGTATGCGTCCAGTTGGCACAAATGACAACGCCCAATTCCAAATTTTTGGTCTCTCCCCAATTCTCTCCTTTGATCATTTTGGCCATTTCTCCCAGCGTGCAACCGTGGACAATGGGAATGGGCAAAGCACCCACCATAGAGGACAAATCCAAATCCAACGCAGGTCCGTCAACATAGTGTCCATTGGGATTGGGACGATCCAAAACAATAAGTTCTTTGTTGTACTTGGCGCAAGATTGCATAACGTAGTACAAAGTGGTGAGGTAGGTATAAAACCGCGCACCTACATCTTGAATATCATAGATAACGGTCTCGACATCCCTCAAATCTTCAGCAGTAGGCATAGCATGCTTCCCATACAGCGAAACGACAGGAATACCCGTTTTTTGATCAGTATAAGATTCAAACTTTTCGCCGGGCGGAAGATCGCCTCTAAACCCATGTTCCGGAGCGAATACTTTAACAACATTGATGTTTAAGCTCATCAGCGTATCCACCAAATGTTGGCCTTCTACCATTGCAGTATGATTGGCCACAATTGCCACTTTTGAATTTTGAATCAATGGAATATATCCAGCTGTGAATGCTGCTCCGACAGAAATTGGAGCAGCCTTTGGAATTTGCACGCCATGCACCGGTTGCTGGGTTCTGCAGGCCGAGATCCAAAAGAAAACGATTAAAAAAGGGACAATCCTCATCCCTGTAAATTTCCAATCATTTTTGCACATCACATACAATAAGATGAAAAGATTTCAAGGTTCTGTTTTGAACAATGTTTAGTTTTGTCCTGAATGCAAATTGTTTCCCTGATAGCGCAAAAGATGCGAGGCCAAGATACCAATGGCACCTCTCGCCCCATTGTATGGATTGCACTGGGCGCCATTATTTTGGGAATGGTTACCATGTTAGTCGCTTTGGGAATGGTCAACGGTTTTCAAAAAGAGATCAAATCCAAAATGGTGGGTTTTGGTGGACACCTGAAAATCTTTGCCAATCTGCAAGCCGGCGGTGATGCGCTATCTCCTTTTGAACGCATCGACTCTGTTGAACAAAAATTGATGGCACATCCGCTGGTGCAATACATTCAACCCACCGTGCACTTGCCTGGAATCATTGAATCCAAAAAGGAATTACAGGGAATCGTATTAAAAGGAATTGACCCCAAAAACGACACGTTGTTTTTTCAACAAATCACGCAAGAAGGTCGCCAACCCCTATGGAACATTGATGCCAGCAATGACACCATCCGAGAAGTGATGATCTCTCGGCATTTACAAAAGGAACTGGATGTTGCATTGAATCAAAAAATCAGCATTTATTTTTTAAATGGCAATGAAGTCCCGCAACAACAAAATTTCACCATCTGCGGAATTTATGAATCCGGACTAGAAGAGTTTGATCATAAAATGGTATTTATTCCGCTTTACCCATTGCAAAAGTATAGTCGCATGGGGATTAGAGCATGGATACAAGCGGATATTACCGATCCCCAATCTGATGCATTGCAAGCGCAATTAGTGGCCCAAGTACAGAGCAACGCCCTCGACTATCAGTACTATTGGAAAACTGCTCAAGGTAAATATTATGCGGACACCCTTACCATAGATAACCTTGAAGGAAGTGAATTTACCTTTCTTTTGATGGCCATTGAAAAGCAATCAGGGCTGAAAGACTCCATACAAGTTAAGTTGTATAAAAACACAAATCAAGTATGGGAATACACTTACCAATATACTGACTTCCCAGCACAAAACATGGTGGGAAGCTATGAAGTTGCTTTAAAAGATTTTGATCAATTGCTGCAGGGACAAAATGCGCTGTATGATTTGCTACCCTATCAATTGGGGATAGAAAACGTATTGGAAAGACACCCTGAAATAGTGGCCTGGTTAAACATGTTGGACATCAATGTCATCATCATTATTGTTATGATGATTTTCATTGGCATCATCAATATGACATCTGCTCTTCTGATCATCATATTAGAGAAGCAGAATATGATTGGCACGCTGAAAGCATTGGGTATGTCCAATAAAATGCTCGTCAGGATTTTCTTCAGACACGCATTGTATTTAATTACAAAAGGAGTGATTTTAGGAAATACCATTGGCTTGGGGTTAATGGCTATCCAAAAGCAGTTCAAATGGATAAAATTGGATCCTGAGCAATATTACGTATCAGCAGTTCCAATTGATTTTGATTGGGTCAGCATAGGATTATTGAATATTTTTGTTGTCTTGGTGTGTGCCTTGGCCATGTTTATACCCGCTTTTTATGTCAACCGCATATCTCCAATCAAAGCCATTAGATTTAGTTAATTATTGAAATGAAAATTTACAACAACATATTGGAAACCATTGGTCACACACCCATGGTTAGGATCAATCAAATTACCAAGGACATTCCGGCCACAGTTTTGGCCAAGGTTGAGACTTTTAATCCTGGAAACAGTATCAAGGACAGAATGGCTTTGAAAATGATTGAAGTGGCTGAGCGAGAAGGAAAATTGAAACCTGGGGCTACCATCATTGAAGGAACATCAGGAAATACGGGGATGGGACTGGCCATTGCTGCTATCATGAAAGGTTACAAGTGCATCTTTACCACGACGGACAAGCAAAGCAAGGAGAAAGTGGACGCATTGAAAGCTTTCGGTGCAGAGGTCATTGTATGCCCTACTGATGTAGATCCAGAAGATCCAAGATCGTACTACAGCGTCTCATCCAGATTGGAAAAAGAGGTTCCCAATTCATGGAAACCTAATCAATATGACAATCCCGCCAATGCCATTGCGCACTATGAGTCCACCGGTCCAGAAATTTGGGAACAAACGGAAGGAAAGATTACGCACTTGATTGTTGGCGTAGGAACCGGCGGAACGATTTCCGGAACGGGTCGTTATCTTAAAGAACAAAATCCAAATATTCAAATCCTAGGAATTGACACCTACGGTTCTGTTTTCAAAAAATACAAAGAGACCGGAATCTTTGACAAAAATGAAATTTACTCCTACGTCACTGAAGGAATTGGAGAAGACTTTCTCCCTGAAAATGTTGATTTTAATGTCATTGATCATTTTGAAAAAGTTACCGATGAAGATGCTGCAAAAATGACAAGACGCATTCCCAGAGAAGAAGGGATATTTGCCGGAAACTCTGCAGGATCAGCTATGGCAGGGCTTATTCAAATGAAAGATAGATTCAAAGAAGGCGATGTGGTAGTGGTCATATTCCACGACCACGGTACGCGTTACCTTGGTAAAATGTTCAACGATGATTGGATGAAAATGAAAGGTTGGCTCTAATCAACCCTTTAATTTCTCACCATTCTTGTAATACGTTCGCTTCAATTCTTTTCCGCTTTTATCGTCATAGCGAATTTCTTTTCCGTGCTTTTTTCCGTCCTTGTAGTGAGACACTTCTATCAATTTCCCTTTCTCACTGAATTGTTTTACCTCACCATCCAGCTGACCATCTTTGTATGTGCATGTTCGTAAAGTTGCCCCATAAGGGTAACGGTAAATCCAATCTCCATCCGGCTTACCTTCTTTGAAATTCCCTTCACTGATGGGTTTTCCAACCTCATTGTACATCACATTCCAACCGTGCAATTCCCCTTCTAAATTAAAAGACTCCGTCTTCTCAGGAAACTCCTTTTCATTCCAATAGGTCCATGTACCTGATTTTACATTATCTGTCCATTGACCTTTGTACTTCATTTTCCCGTTCGCATAATAACCTTTCCAATCGCCGTTCATTTTCCCCTTTCTAAAACTTCCTTCATCCATCATCTTGCCGTTGTCATAATAGCTAATCCAATGACCCTCTTCCAAATCATTTTGAAAATGCCCGTCGTGCAATACTTGGCCTGTTTCAAAGTAGGTTATCCAGTAGCCATTTTTTTTATTGTCGTCATAGCTGCCCACTCTCCATACGGTACCATCTTTATAATTGAATTTCCATTCTCCCTTTCTTTTCCCCTTTTCATAAAAACCCTCCTCAGATACCTGACCATTGGTATAATAATAAGTCCACTTTCCATGCTGAGCATCAGCAAGGAAAGAGCCCTCCATTTCTTTCAATCCATTCTGATAAAACCATTTCCAATTTCCATGCTTTCCTCCTTGAAAATGTAAACCACTCAGAATGGTATCGCCATCAGAATCCCATTGCATGATTTCACCGTCTAGAACACCTTCCGTATAACCTATCATCTCTTTTGAATTTCCATTCACATAATACGATTCCCAAACATCATTTTTTTGTCCTCTGAGATAACTTCCTGAGACCTTTAAAGAGCCGCTACTGAAATACTCAGCAAACGGTCCATCTAAAATACCGTTCTGGTATTGCTGCTTGATGACCACATGTCCATTCTCTTTGACTATTTCAACACCATTACCATCATGAACAGCGCAAATTCCGTTTTCACAGATCTCCCAGACCTTGGTATACTCACCTTGATATTCCTCTTTTCTCGTCAACTGTCCTTTTTCATCAAAATTCTCCCATACCCCTGTCCTTTTTCCTTTTTCAAACTGCCCTCTCTCTAGAACGACACCACTTTTAGAAAGCAAAGTATGGGTGCTGTCTTGCTCTCCTAATGTGAAAAACGCTTTGATCATAGGCTGCCCAGAATCGTAATACTTGACACTACTGCCGTGGAGCTTACCCATGAAATACCATGACTCTTCACTCAATTTTCCATTCTCATAATATTTCCACAGACTATCTTCCAATCCATTGAAGTAAGTTCCTTTCATGATAACAATTCCTTTTTCATCGGTGGCCTCATAGGGCTGACGGGACTGCGCAATCGAAAACAATGCGCTTCCGAATAAAAACAAAATCAAAAAATTCATTTTCATATTGGCTAATTTAACGTCAACCGGGTGCAAAATATTGGACAAGTCCAAAACCTTTGAACAAGGATATATGCAAGAAGTTTTGGGTTATCTTGCACCATGCAAAAATTGTTTTATAAAAACACAGTATTTTTCGTTGCAGCGGCTGCTCTATGGTTGTCATGCGGATTCTATTTGATGCAGCATTCTCCTATCAAAGGAGGACTCAATGAAGAAGGTTACGGAATCAATCCCAGCAGCAGAAAATATTTTGAGTTCATGCGCAACCATGATCCAGAAACGGGTGAAATTCCTGACAATTGGAGACAACTTCAGCAGGAATTCGCTAACCGTATGCCAAAGAGAGGAGACCGCGATCTAACGTGGGAACACAGAGGTCCGCACAACATCGGCGGAAGAACCAGAGCATTGGCCATTGATGTATTAAATGACAACCACATCATTGCAGGTGGAGTAACCAGTGGCGTATGGTCAAGCAACAATGGCGGAAGCTCATGGACCCATGGAACAGAAGCACAGCATATCCACTCTCTTTCTTGTGTTGTGCAGGATACTAGACCCGGCCACGAAAACACTTGGTACTATGGAACTGGAGAAGAGTTTTATGGCGTAGTAAGTGGCACCAGTTTTACCTCTCTGTTTTCTGGAGATGGTATTTTTAAGAGTACAGATAACGGAACAACTTGGCAACCTTTAGTCAGCACTCAAAGCGGCACACCACAATATCAACTTCAAAATGGAAGCTATGATTTCATCTGGCGCATGGCCGTGGACGTTTCTAATACTGCTGAGGACGAGGTATATGCCGCAGTTTACAATGGCATCATTAGAAGCACCGATGGAGGTACAACTTGGCAAAATGTGTTGGGATTTGGCAGTGGACCTTCAGAATTTACAGATGTCTTGGTAACACCTGAAGGCGTTGTTTACGCTACATTCAGTGACAACACCACCAATGGTGGAGGATTCTATCGCTCAGAGGATGGAGTCAATTGGGTTGGTATTAATCCTACACAACCTGAGATAGCCAACTTGAGGAGAACAGTAATGACCATGAATCCTCAAAATCACAATGAAATATTTTTCTTAGGAGAAACGCTGAACAACAACCAATACGCATTGGATCACTTTTTATACAAGTACACTTACATCGATGGTGATGGCACAACAGGAACATGGGAAAACCGTTCTGCCAATCTTCCTGATGAGGCTTGTAACTTAAATACAGGAATTGACTTTGATTTTGGAACTTTCCGTTCACAATACAGCTATGACTTAACCATCGCCCATCACCCAACCAGCAATGTATTGTTCATTGGAGGGATTAATTTGCACAGAGGGATAGATGGATTCAGCACCGACACCAACGATTGGATTGGTGGATATCGTTGTAATCCACAGGCTCCGTGGTTTTATGTATATCCCAATCATCATCCTGATCAGCATTACATGGTTTTTCACCCTAACAATCCAAATGTTTTGTACAGCACCAATGATGGTGGAATATACAGAACAGATGATTGCATGGCAGACAGCATCACTTGGACCTCACTCAATAACGGATACATTGCCAGCCAATTCTACACCGTAGGATTTGAACAAGGGATGAGCAATTCTGATTTCATTATGGGAGGAATGCAAGACAATGGAACATGGATTACCAACTCTGCCGACCCCAATCAACCTTGGAAAGAAGTGCATGCGGATGATGGTGCATTTTGCGCCATACCAGAAGGACGTGATTTTGTCATCTCTACCTCTCAATCAGGTAGAATGATGAAAAAACTAATCGATGATCAAGGTAACTTAATGGGCAGTGAGCGCATTGATCCGCAGACCGCTCCATCTTATCTATTCATCAATCCCATACTCTTGGACCCTGTCAATCACCAGGATGTTTTCATCGCGGCCAATAAAGCCATTTGGTATTTGCCCGATGTGCAAGACATACCTGTAACTGGAAACTACCCCACCAAATTGGCAGACAGTTTATGGGTAAGACTTACAACGTCTTCTGTTCCATTGTTGGCAGGTGCCATCAGTTGTATAGACAAACCGATCAACAACAACAATGTCATTTATTACGGAACCAACCAAGGCAAAGTATATCGCTTGGACAATTGCTACAGTGATACACCTACCCGCGTAGATATTTCGGACACACAATTTCCTGCCAATGGATATGTTTCGAGCATCTCAGTGAATGACTATCATCCCAATGAGATATTGATTGGCTTTTCCAACTACAACAAAAAGAGTTTATTCCACAGCATCGACAGCGGTGACACATGGACCGACATCAGTGGGAACTTGGAAGAGAATCCCGATGGAACCGGTGCAGGTCCTGGCGTGTATGGGGTAGAGATTTACCCTAGTGATCCGCCGCAATATTTTGTAGGAACCAGCGCAGGGCTCTATTCAACAACTAGTTTGGACAGCACAAGCACTATCTGGCAAATGGAAGGTGCCAACACCATTGGCAACGTTATTATCAATCAAATCAACTCCAGACCTTATGATGGATTGTTGATTGTTGGCACCCATGGCAATGGCATTTGGACAACGCACTTGCAACCTGCCGTTGGCATTGGATACAACGCAGAAGACTGGAAAAAGGATTGGAGAGTGTATCCAACGCAAGTTAACGATTATCTAAAAGTGGAATCTCCATCGGGTGCTACAGGTAAGACGATTGTCAAATTGTACAATCTCTCTGGCCAACAAATATTGGAAGAGCATTTCCAAGCTGAAAAAAAATTGCATCAAATCAATACACAACAGCTCGCATCTGGCATGTATCTATTTGTCATAGAAAACAACGGAAAGAAAACAACAGGAAAAATAATTCATGAGTAACAGTATCATCTCTTCCAATGAAGCGCCCAAACCGGTTGGAGCTTATCCACACGCTCGACGTGTAGGAAACCTTTTGTTCTTGAGCGGCGTTGGCCCCAGAATAGCGGGATCAGACGCTAACGATAGCGGAGTGCCAGGGCTTGAATTGGATAAAAATGGAAACTTCATCGCCTTTGATTTTGAAGCGCAATGTCGAAACGTCTTTGACAATGTTCGAAAGATTCTAGAAACCAGCGGATCCAAATGGGAGAACTTGGTGGATGTCACTGTTTTTTTGGTCAACATGAAGCGTGATTTTCACACCTACAATCGTTTGTATGCGGAATATTTCAAAGATGCTCAACCGTGCAGAACAACTGTCGAAATCAACTCACTTCCAACGCCCATTGCCATCGAATTAAAATGTATTGCCACCATTGAATAATTTTTGGCAAAGGATTTGCGTTAGGCAAAAACATGAAAACGAAAGTGGTTTTATTTGCCCTCGTTATCATGATGACTGGGGGCAGCAGCTGGGCTCAATCAAGTAAGCCAGTAAAAGTGAATATCAAGAACCTTCCCGAATTGGGATTGCGTTCTCAATCCAATAAGGCGTTTAAGCCTGGTGAAAAATTGGTATACCGTCTTCACTACGGTATCATAGATGCGGCTATCGCTACCATCAGTGTAGATCCGCAGGTTACCAAAGTGGGCAATAGAGACGTTTACCACGTCACAGGAGAAGGAAAAACGGTTAGTACGTTTGACTATTTTTTCAAGGTCCGAGACAAGTACGAATCGTACATCGACAAGCAAGGGATGTTCCCGCACAAGTTTGTTAGAAACGTGGATGAAGGTGGTTATAAAATACAACAAGAGTACACCTTCTACCCTGCCAAACGCGCTTATAAAAACCAAAAAGGAGAAGGCTACTTGACTCCAGAGTACGTGCAGGATATGATCAGTGCTTTTTACTTTGCCCGAAACATGGACTTTTCAAAGGCAAAAAAAGGAGACATCTTTAAAATCACTTGCGTCGTTGACGATGAGATATTCCCTTTGAAGATAAAATACATTGGGAAGGACAAGGTTTCTACAGATGCCGGGACCTTCAATGCCTTAAAATTTGCGCCTGTCATACAGAAAGGTCGCATCTTTAAAAAGGAAGAAGACCTTAGTGTATGGATCAGTGATGATGCAAACAAAATCCCATTGATGGCCTCTGCCAAGATCATGGTTGGAAGCGTTAAGATGGAGCTTCAATCCTACAGTGGATTGGCCAACACCCCCGCCCGCATTAAATAAAGATTAATCTTTTATTCTACTTAAAAAACTCCCCTGTGGAGTTTTTTTTATTGGTACTTTTGCAGGAGTAAAATAAAGAAAATGAAAGCATTAGTAGAAGCTTTTCCGAAGCATTTAGAAGAAGCAATGGGCATTGGACGCTCAGCAAAATTAAACAAGTCCGAAAAATCATTCAACAACATCGTTATCTCTGGATTAGGCGGTAGTGGCATCGGTGGAAAAATCGTATCTCAATGGGTGGCTGATAGCTGCGCTGTTCCGATTGTTTGCACCAATGATTATATTTTGCCAGGATTTGTCAATGAAAAAACATTGGTTATCATTTCCAGCTACAGCGGAGATACCGAAGAAACAGTAGCAGCAATGGATGAAGCTTTTGCCAAAGGCGCAGAGGTTGCCTGCATCACAAGCGGCGGAAAAATTGGAAAAATTGCTGAAGAAAAAGGATTGAATTGTATCCTAATTCCTGGTGGCAAACCGCCTCGTTCTATGTTTGGTTATAGCGCTATTCAGCAATTGTACATGTTGGCCAATTATGGATTCATCGGTATGGATTTTGAAACGTCCATTACCAATGCCATTGCCAACATGAACAATAACATGGCTGATTTGCGTGCCAACTCTTTGGACATTGCCAAGAAAATAGTAGATAGAATTCCCGTGTTGTATAGTGAAGCCATGTACGAAGGGGTAACGATTCGTTGGAGACAACAAATCAACGAAAACTCAAAGATGCTTTGCTCACACCACGTATTTCCAGAAATGAACCACAATGAGTTGGTGGGTTGGACTGGAGGAGACAACCGTGTAGCAGTTGTCATTCTTCGCAACGAGGATGACCACAAGCGCTCTCAAATGCGCATGGAAATCTGTAAAAAATTAATGGGTGAAAAATGTGATACCATCCTTGAAGCATGGAGCAAAGGTTCTAATAGAATAGAGCGTTCATTGTACTTGGTGCATTTGGGTGATTGGATCAGCATTGACTTGGCAGAATTGCGCAATGAAGATGCTACGGCCATTCCTGCAATCATTTTCCTAAAAGGAGAATTGGCCAAAATGCAATAAACATGTCAGAAGAAATATTTCCACTTCCTATGTCTTCAAGTCGCCTGGTGCGATTTGAAGATATGGGAAAGCGGGATTACAAAGCGTGCTGGGACTATCAAGAATCCTTGTTTCAGCGCATCGTCGATCGAAAACTCCAAAAAAGACTTCATCCTGAAGCCGAAGAAAATACTGAAAATCACTTGCTCTTTGTGGAGCATCCTCACGTGTATACATTGGGGAAAAGTGGCGATCAGAAGCATTTGCTTTTGAACGAGGAGCAATTGAAGAAGGTCAATGCCTCATTTTATCCCATCAATCGCGGTGGTGATATCACTTACCACGGCCCTGGTCAAATTGTGGGATATCCCATTTTTGATTTAGAACTGTTCTTCACGGACATTCATTTGTACTTGCGTTTTTTAGAAGAGGCCATCATTCTTACCCTTGCAGAATATGGAATTGTTGCTGGAAGAATAGATGGCTTAACAGGTGTTTGGTTAGATGAAACACACCCCATCAAAGCCCGTAAAATTGCTGCTTTGGGCGTTAAATGCAGCAGATGGGTGACTCTTCATGGCTTTGCATTCAATGTGCATCCAGACATGCAGTACTTTACCAATATCATTCCTTGCGGCATTAGCGACAAGCCCGTAACCTCCATGGAAAAAGAACTGGGATATGCGCCCAATTTTGAAGAAGTAAAAGAAAAGTTAAGAGGACATATTCAATACCTATTTGGCATCACGTTTCAATCATGATGATAGGACTCTCCTTTAAGAATGGTGAAGGAGCGGTATAGTTGTTCGAGCAAAAACATTCTGATCATCTCATGCGAAAAAGTCATTGCTGAAAAAGACAACTTGGCATTGGCGCGTTCATAAATGGAGTCGTGAAAACCGAATGCTCCGCCTATGATTAGAACACAAGTCTTGGTTCCTGCATTCATCAATTTTTGAATCTGTTGAGACCACTCGGTAGATGAAAACATTTTGCCCTTCTCGTCCAAAAGCCACACAAAATCCTCCGTTTTGATCTGCTTCAAGAACAAAAGTGCTTCCTTTTCCTTGATGAGTTCACGTGACATTCCCTTTGCTGAAACATCAGGAAGTACTACCCATTCGCATGAAATGTAGTGTGTCAAGCGCTTCTTGTATTCCTCTTCACCAGCAATCAAATAAGGCGCCTTGGTTTTTCCAATATTGAGGACCTTGATCTTCAATTACTCCCTTTTGTCGTCTCTCGATTCCTTGATGTTTTGCTTTTGCAAAGGATTCATGCCATACTCGCGAAATCGTTTGCGTTGAACATAAACATCATAGGCGCAAAAAACAGAAGCGCGAAAAGAAGACTCATCCGCTTGATTTTTTCCAGCGATGTCATACCCCACCCCATGATCTGGCGATGTCCTAACGATGGGCAAGCCGGCAGTATAATTCACACCAGACTGGAATGCCATCGTCTTAAACGGCGTCAATCCTTGATCATGGTACATGGCCAATACAGCATCAAATTGATGAAAGGTTCCTGATCCAAAAAAACCATCTGCACCGTAAGGACCAAAAACAGCCAAACCTTTTTCGTTCAACTCTCTTACTGCTGGTGTGATGATTTCCTTTTCCTCTGTCCCCAGCAAACCATTGTCTCCTGCATGTGGATTTAAACCCAAAACAGCAATTCGAGGATTGGGAACACCAAAATCCTTGATCAATGCCTCATGCATCATATTGACTTTTTTGACAATTTTTTCTTTGGTGATTTGTCCTGCAACATCCTTGATAGGAACATGTCCAGTAACCACACCAACACGCAATGAATCAGCTACTAAGAACATAAGAACATCATCTGTCCCGGCCATCTTAGCCAAATATTCCGTATGACCTATGAACCCTGCTTGATTGCTTTGCACAACATCTTTATTGATAGGAGCTGTAACCAAAACATCTATTGAACCATTGGCCAAATCTTGTGCTGCAGTTTCCAATGATTTCAAGGCCCACTTACCTGCTTGGGGATCTGCTTTACCCCATTCAATAGTGAAAGGAGTTTCTTTATCGATATTGACCAAGTTCAATTTTTTGGCTTGCGCATCTTTGGCACTGGCCACTGAAAAATACATAAGTTCATCCACTCCCAATCCTTTCTTGGTTTGCTTAATCCATTCTGGATGCGCATACAAGATGGGAGTTATGGTTTCAAACAAACGCGAATCGGCAAAGGTTTTCAACACCACCTCCATTCCAACACCGTTGGGGTCGCCGCAACTAACTCCCACTTTGACTCGATTTTCCATATTATTAGTAACAAAAAATACTCTATTAAACTTATGAATGTTTTATCTTTTCTTGAAAGGAATATTTTTTGAAAATCTTTTAAAAAAATTTCTAAAATTTAAATCTTTTTTCTCCTCGAGATTAACATCAACATACCCGTAGCCATATCCGTAACCATAACCGTACCCATAACCATATCCATAACCCTTTTTTAGATTTTGGCCGTTTATGAGTAATGCCATATTATGCAAACGCTTTTCTTTGAATAACCCTTGAACAATTTCTAACATACGTTTATCCAAAAAGTTGGCCCGAACAACAAATAC
>JBEISW010000329.1:0-2388 GCA_040375215.1 Crocinitomicaceae bacterium
AACAGTCCCTGCTGGCATCAGCTACCAAGCTGTGGCACGCAATGCGCAAGGAACAGCTTTGGCCAATACTGCCATACAGGTGAAATTTACTTTGATCACAGATTCGTTGTCTGGCTCAAACGAGTACGTGGAAACGCATTCATTGAGCACCAACAGTATGGGACTTTTTGCAACGGCTTTCGGAACTGGAACAGCAGTCTCTGGAACTTGGGCAGGAATCAATTGGACACACTCCAACAAATATTTGAAAGTGGAATTGGACGCTGGTAATGGATTTGTGGATTTGGGAACGCAACAATTGTTGTCATCTCCTTTTGCCATCAGAGCGCAATCCGCGGCTACCATCGAGAATGGAGCCTTGCCTGTTTTTGCTGATAATGCAGCGGCAATTACCGGTGGATTAACGGTTGGAAAGTTGTATCGTACTGCAACGGGGGAATTGAAGGTGGTTTATTGATTGGATTCTTTGCGAACTTGGCGAATACTTGGCGGTCTTTGCGTTTATTGTATTTTTGTTTTAACGCCATGAGCGCAATGATTTTCTCAAGGGGCGCAATGAATATTTCCATCTCAACTCCTAGCGTACTTTGCGCAATCCTGGCGTGCTTTGCGTTTATTGTATTTTTATTTTAACGCCATGGCCGCAGAGGTTTTCGCAAAGGGCGCGAAATTATTTCATCCCATGTTTTATACCTTTGATGTAACCATTTCCAAACCATGAAAAAAGCCCTTCTTACCCTCGTCACTTCATTCCTCATCACCTCCTCCCTTTTAGCCCAAGTCCCCGCCTACGTCCCTACCAGCGGATTGGTTGGCTACTGGCCATTCAACGGCAATGCCAATGATGAGAGTGGAAATGAGAATCATGGAACGGTGAATGGCGCGACGTTAACGACAGATAGAAATGGGAATGCGAATAGTGCGTATAGTTTTTCCAATCAAACGGTATCAATTAATCACAATACAGATTTAGGAATTAGTCAAAGTGGTGGATTCTCAGTGTCTCTTTGGTATCTGGTTACAGGAAATCAAAATGTACAACATCTCATCGGTAAAAGACCAAATGGTGCTCAGCAATTCAACTGGCAGATTGCTTTTAATTATCCTGCTAGCCAAGGAATTAATTTTGGTGGAAATATAAATTTCACCGACGCAGGAATAGTATCTGATTATACCTCTACTTTAAATTCATGGATACACTGCATAGGAACATACGATAATGGTACATGGTCCCTTTTCTTCAATGGCAATATGTACGCTTCCATAACATCTTCTCTCTTTTATCCTGATACTAATTGTCCGCTAACCATTGGAAATTCTGGATCCTTTCAACCCTTTTATGGAAAAATAGATGATGTTTTAATATACAACCGAGCATTATCAGCTGAAGAAGTAAATGCACTTTACACCGGTGTCCCATATGTAACAACGATTTTGGGCTGCACCAACACCACCGCCTGCAACTACAACGCCTACGCCACGCAAGACGATGGTTCCTGCACCTTCCCTGCTCAAACCTATATGAATTGCGCCGGTGCCTGCCTCAACGATGCCAACAACAATGGCATCTGTGACGAAGTGGAAGCCAACTTTCCTTCTTATCTCCCCGCCAATGGTTTGGTGGCTTGGTATCCTTTCAATGGTAACGCCAATGATGAGAGTGGTAATGGGAATAATGGTACGGTGAATGGTTCTACATTGACGACGGATAGAAATGGGAATGCGAATAGTGCGTATAGTTTTGATGGAAGCAGTTCAATTGATTGCGGAAACTCCTCATCATTAAACCTAGGAAATTACAACACCGTAGGTTTTTGGTACAAAGTAAATGACTCCAACATGAGGGCCGTAATATCAAAGGATGAAGGACCTGGAACAAATCCAAAATACATTATTGGCGTCAATCAAAATGGTACAGAAGGCGATTTTTTTCATTGGGTTCCCGGTGAATGGCGAAATACTAATGTGCCCATCAATATGGAGTGGCATTTTATTGTTTGGATTCTTAATGGTAATTCGATGAAATTGTATCGAAATGGAGTTCTTTTGAGCGAATTTTACATCAACATACCTATAATTTCTAATCAGTCGAATTTAATAATTGGTGCGGCCGAAAACAATTTCTTTTGGAATGGAAAAATAGATGATATTTTCTTTTACGACCGCGCACTCACCCCAGAAGAAATAACTGCGTTGTATAATGGGACAACCAATAACAACAGTGGAAACAATAATAACACTTCTAACACAACAGTCCCTGCTGGCATCAGCTACCAAGCTGTGGCACGCAATGCGCAAGGAACAGCTTTGGCCAATACTGCCATACAGGTGAAATTTACTTTGATCACAGATTCGTTGTCTGGCTCAAACGAGTACGTGGAAACGCAT
>JBEISW010000193.1:0-4526 GCA_040375215.1 Crocinitomicaceae bacterium
CTGTTTATTCCTATTCCGTTGTCTTTAAAATCAATTCGAATATAACGTTTATGATTGTAGGTGCTCACTTCAATCTCCGGAATTTTATCTGTGTACTTGATGGCATTGTCCATCAAATTGTAAATAATATTGGAGATGTGGACACGATCTGCATGAATGATGCATTGTGTAGCCTTTAAATCCAATTTCAGCACCCCTCCGCTATCTGAAACCCTTTCCAAATTGGCATTGTAAGCGTCTTGGATAATTCCATGTACATCAAAATCCTCCCATCGTATATTTCGCTTTCGCGGAGTAAGTGATGACAATTGAAGCACCTTTTCCAATTGATCTTTCAACCGTTGGGTTTCGGTCTCAATGATTCCGATGTAGGTATTCATCCGGTCTTGATCTTGTCTTGTCTTGTCTTGCTTTAAGACTTCAGCACTCAATTGAATGGTGGCCAACGGTGTCTTTAGCTCATGTGTCATGTTATTGACAAAATCATTTCTGATCGAACCCAATCTTTTCTCTCTAAACAACACGCCAATGGTGTATGCAAAGAAGACAAAAATCAAAAATATTATTCCCGTGCTGTACATCCAGAAATCAATTCTTTTTAATAGATAGACATTCTTCTGCGGGAAATAAAGACTCAAGTAATGACCTTCTTCAGGATAAACCTGAAGTCCACTTTTCAAGATTTCTTTATTCAAGCTATCAGCAAACAACCAACCTTGGGACTCAAATTTTCCGGTGAAGCAATCATACAAACCAAACTCAACGGGTTCTTGCAAACCTTCTAGAAGCAATTCTTTTTCCAATAATGTTCGCAGCAAAAAGGAATCCGGTGTGTGATTGATGACCACTAAAAAATGTGCATCATTGATTCGCTTTGCAGGAGTCAATAAAGATTTATCATTTTCAATGAGATGAATCTTGGTTGCTACATCCGTAAGGGCCGTAGTAACCTTGGATTCAAAAACCCTTTCTTGAAGTTGATAAGCTTGCCTTATCCAATAAACCTGACCCGCAGTAATCAATCCCAAGGAGATTACTGCAATTAGGATTATAACAACAATGCTCCTTTTGATCATTCACCCCACTGTGCAGAACTTACAGGAAGATCTCGATTCACCTTCTTGAAAAGCCCTTGTAATACCTTACCGGGACCTACTTCAATAACTTCAGTGCAACCATCTGCAAGCATACCTTCCATTATTTGAGTCCATCTCACAGGGGCTGTCAATTGTTCAATGAGCAATTGCTTGATTACTGTTGGATCTGTTTGTGGCTTGGCATTCACATTTTGGTATATAGGACAAATAGGAATATTGACTGTTGTATTCGCAATGGCGGTCATCAATTCCTCTTGCGCAGGCATCATCAGCGGACTATGAAAAGCGCCTCCCACAGCCAATTTCAATGCTCTCTTTGCTCCTGCCGCTGTCAATTGCGCACAGGCAATATCAATAGCTTCATTGCTTCCTGAAATAACCAATTGCCCGGGACAATTATAATTAGCAGCTACTACTACTCCATCTATAGCAGCACAGATCTCTTCCACTTTGGAGTCTTCTAAACCCAATATAGCCGCCATTGTCGAAGGATTGATTTCACAAGCTCTTTGCATAGCCATTGCCCGAGCAGCAACCAATCTCAATCCATCCTCAAAACCCAAAGCCTTAGCTGCAACCAGAGCCGAAAACTCACCCAAGCTATGACCCGCAACCATAGCAGGTTGAAATGACTCTCCCAAACACTCCGCCATTACCACAGAATGAAGGAAAATAGCAGGCTGTGTAACCTTGGTTTCTTTCAACTCATCCTCCGTTCCTGAGAACATGATGTCTGTAATTCTGAAACCCAAAATTTCATTGGCACGTTCCAACATTTCTTTGGCCTTAGCATTACCATCATATAAATCTTTGGCCATACCTGGAAATTGCGCTCCTTGACCCGGAAAAACATAAGCTTTCTTCATACTATCTTTTGTTTAATTCTTAAACCACTTCTTGGTTACACCATTAATTTCGATAAAATAAGTTCCAGATGCCAATCCATTTGCATCCAATTGAGACAGTGCGTTCACGTTATCTTTAAAAACAACTGAACCCTTCTCATCTAAAATGGTAATGATAACTGATTCTTGAACTTTTACATTGATCTGATTTCCCGGATTAGGGTAAATCGTCCAATCTGAACTTGAAGATTCTTCGATACCATTGGGTGCAATGGCATAAATCAATGCGCCAGTTGTTGCTACCAGGGTTGAGTTAATCTGAAGCAAAGGTACCTTGATACCAGGAGTCAACCATTTGTATTCAACAGCCTCTGGTCGAGGAAAGGAAAAACCAAATGAGAATTGTGAAATGTACAATGAGTCGTTAGCATTTACGGTTGATTTGACTTTGATCACAGGATAATCAGTTCCAAAAAAATTCATCGTTCCCTCTGCTAGTACCTCAGTTCTTCTTGTTTGAGCAGTGGTATAAGCACCCAATGTAGGGATGTCATATTGAAAATACGAGTCGTTGGTTTGATCCAGAGGATAGGTTAATGGCAATGGATAAATAATATCAATCGGATTCCCTTGTGCACCGGTTGGAAATCCACTGATGCTTGCACCAAAACCTGTCAATGCATAACGAGCTGCGGTCACTTGATAAAACGCGTAGGTGTTTTCTATAGTGATAGGAATCGGTATTGGTAATTGATCCGTTGGTAAACTTGGTGGCGTAGTGATGGTGGTATAATCACTGTTGTGATCAGCATCAAAAGGTGAATTGAAAAAGAATTGATACGCAAAAGGCGCATTGGTTAATGGTTCACAATTTACAGTCGTATAATTCCCCAAAGGTGTAAGCACCGAAGAATTGACACTCCAAGAAAGACCATTTCCTGTTTGATCCAAATTCCAATTGCCATTCCAAGTCGCATTCTCTTGCGTAAGCACATCGCCTGAATTGGGCATATCTGCAGAAGTGATCGATACCTGGGCTGAAAAAACAATTTGAATTAAAAAACAACTTAAGAAAAATACTATTTTCATATCTTTTTTTTTCGAAGGTAATAAATCGTTGAAAACTTGTGGGGAATTTTTTTAGAAATTCTTCAGGGCATCCCGCTCCATGTTTAGCTTCGTACCTTGTCAAAACCGCACTGATTTGAGTATGATAGACCACTACGATTTTGTTATTTTGGACATCATCCAAAACTTCAAGAAGAACAACAAAAATCAATTGATTAAGCTATCACAACTGGAGGCCAATTTTTGGGTAAAGGTTGAAAGGGAATTGGCGCATCAAAATCAATCCGCTCAGTTGGGTGAAAGAATCTCCAAATTGTATTTAGAAGGATTCATTGTCAACAAACCCAACTTGGGTTATACCATCACAAGAAAAGGTAAGGAATTGCTTCTAACAGCTCGTCCTATTCAGCATTAATTATAAGTCGTTAAGCTTGGCTCTCAAAGCGGCCATCTTTATTACAGTTGCAGCTGCTTCAGCCCCTTTGTTACCTTTCTTTCCACCACTGCGATCTTTGGATTGTTGAACATTATCATCTGTCAATACACCAAAAATAACCGGCATTGCATATTGAAGACCTACATTCATGACACCCGTCGCTGTGGCTTGAGAAACAAAATCAAAATGAGCTGTCTCACCTCTAATAACACAACCCAAACAGATGACACCATCCAACGGCTGAGACTCTATCAATAGCTGTGCACCATGCGCCAATTCAAAACTACCCGGAACATAGATAATTTTAATTTTCGACTTCTTAACGCCAGCCTTCTTGAGGACATCTAAAGCACCTTTTAAAAGCCCATTGGTAATCTCATTGTTCCATTCAGACACAACGATACCAAAAGAGAAATGCCCGGCTTCGGGCATTTGACTCCAATCGATATTGGATAAATTTTTTGTTGCCATTATTTTCCTTGGGCCTCAATCCAACCCAACATTTTTTGCGCCTCACCAATCTCTTGACTGCGCTTAAAGTTATCTACAACCTCTTGCAACAACTCTTTGGCAGAAGCAAAATCTTGACGCTCCACTTGAACGCGCGCGGCTTTCATTAAATAAAAAGGTGCCAAAGCGTCTTTTGAATCTGAAGACATTGCCTTCTTGGCGGCTTTCTGCAACCAATCAGCAGCGTCATCAAACTGACCCAATTCTACATACATATCTCCAGCATTTCCGATGGCTTGAATTCCAATGGTATTGTCGTTGAAATCAACATCTTTAAACAAATCCAAAGCGCCCTGAAAGTCACCGTTGTTGCGCTTGGCACAAGCTGTATAATATTTGGCTTTCTCAGCAGCAACAGTACCTGAATACTTGTTCATCAATTCCTCGGCACCGATAAACTCGCCGTTTCCTTGCAGAACCCAGTTCATGCTGTCCATCTCTACCCACTGCTCAACGCGCCATAGCGCCTCATTGGCTTCCTTGTTTCTTGGACCCAAGAATAAAAATTGATAGGCCAACCAACCACCAACGACCACTATCAAAGCGCCACCAGCAATTTGAACATTCTTC
>JBEISW010000220.1:0-4018 GCA_040375215.1 Crocinitomicaceae bacterium
ATAGCCATCGTCATCGGAGGAGGAAATATCTTTAGAGGGGTCCAAGCTGAGCAAGGCGGAATGGAGCGCACGCAAGGAGATTATATGGGTAAGTTGGCCACGATGATCAACAGCATGGCTCTTCAAAGTGCACTAGAAAGTTTGGAAGTACCTACGCGATTGCAGTCAGCCATTGAGATGAAGCAAATAGCGGAGCCCTTCATCAGAAGAAAAGCAGTTAAACATTTAGAAGTTGGACGCGTAGTGATATTTGGTGCCGGAACAGGAAACCCATTCTTCACAACAGATACAGCAGCATCATTGCGTGCGATTGAAGTAGAGGCGGATGTCATATTAAAAGGAACACGTGTGGATGGAATTTATACCGCAGATCCCGAGAAAGATCCTACAGCAACGAAATACGATAAAGTTTCATTCAGTGAGGTATACGAAAAGGGATTGAATGTGATGGACATGACAGCGTTTACCCTTTGCAATGAAAATAAATTGCCCATCATTGTCTTTGACATGAACAAAAGTGGCAATTTAAAAAGATTGGTACACGGGGAAGCCGTGGGAACATTGGTTGATTTTTAATACAATAAAAAATATGTCAGACGAAATTAGCATGGCGTTAGATGAGGCTACAGCAGCCATGAACAAAGCCATAGACCATTTGGAATTTGAATTGAACAAAATACGTGCAGGCAAGGCTAGTCCTGCCATGTTGGACAGTGTCAAGGTGGATTATTACGGATCGTATACCCCATTGAAAAACATTGCCAACGTTAGCACACCAGACGCGCGCACCATCACGGTTCAAGCTTGGGAGAAGCACATGTTGGAGCCCATTGCCAAGGCCATCATGGAAGCCAATTTGGGATTGAATCCGCAGAACAATGGCGATTTAATCATCATCTCCGTTCCCATGCTAACGGAAGAGCGCCGAAAGGATTTGTCCAAGCGTGCGCATACAGAAGGAGAAAACGCTAAGGTTTCTATTAGAACAGGCAGAAAAGACGCCATTGACTTCATCAAGCAAGCGCAGAAAGACGGATTACCCGAGGACGAAGCCAAGACAGGAGAGGCTAAAGTTCAAGACTTAACGGACAAGTACAACAAGAAAGTAGAAGAAGTACTGGCCGCCAAAGACAAGGACATCATGACCATCTAAGTTGAGAATAGAATATTTGAAAACACTCCACGAGGGGTGTTTTTTTTTTGAGAACAAAACCAGGATTCTTTATCGGTATAAAAAAGATTCAATCTCAGAAAACACTGAAATGATTAAATTTGATTAAACAATCGAGCTATTTTAATAATAAATGAAACATTCCATCTCCACATTCACCCTGATACTATTCATCATTATTAATATCCACGCCCAAAAAACCCAACCAGATCAGTACTTCCCCATTTTTGAAGACAATTTTAACGACAACAGAAATGTTTGGGTTAGTGCGGGGCAGACCTACCAAGATTATTCGCAAGTAGAAAATGGCGCCTACCACTTAGCATGTTTTCTGGTTGAAGATGGGTGTACGCAATGGTGGCCTCACTTTGACTTAGAGGACAACAAAGACTTTTCTATTTCCTTTGAATTGCAATGGCTAAACCCTTTAGAAACGGCGAACTTTGATTTTGAAATGGGCACCAACATTGATGAATCCTCATCATATGCTTTTGGTCTGCGCTCTGATGGCCATTATCAATTCAACCATTTTGAAAACAACGAATGGAAAGACATCATTCCACTCACCGCATACACAGGGCTTTCTGCAAACAAAAAGAATAAAATTGGCATTCAAAAAAAAGGAACATCCATTTCTTTTTTCATTAATGAGGTTGAAGTCAACAAAGCACCATTTGCTGGTTTTGAAGGAGATCGTTTTTCATTTGTTCTCTGGGGCAAACAGGAAGTGTATATCGATGCATTGCAAGTGGGATACTTGCACAACCTTACTTCATTGATTCAAATGGATGTTCAAGAAAAAATAAATACCTGGCAAAAGAAAGATGAGTTTGAAAAAACCATGGACTATGAAAACAGGGTAAACGAGAGATCCAGAGAAAAGAAAATAATTGAATTTCAAGACAACTCTATTGCAAATTACAAAATCATTCAAGCCAAAACTACAGATTTCAGCGATGTAAAAATTGGTCCTTATGACGCGGACAATGAGTCCTATTTGCTTACTTCCGAAAAGCTGGGTCAATTGATTGTTTCCGTCCCATTGACGGATGCGCCTTATTTTAAAAACAATTTTCAAAACCTAAAATTCCGCAATCCAGATTTCTACATCAAAGACAACCAATTTAAACTGGCTTCATTTGAAATATCAGGACCCAATGGCAGACGTTTTTTCTATGACAGCAAAGACAAACTGACCTATGCCAACACCAACATCTCCTAATCATTCCAAGACATTCAAGTTCAAGTAAAAAACGATGGGATTCAAAACAGTGGAAAAATCATTGAAGAGAATGTTCATTACGGCAAGTCAGATGTTGACGTTGATATCCCAGATACCGATAAAAAGAATCCTGAAACTTTTGCCGTAATTATTGGTAATGAGCAATACACCAAGGAGATCAAAGTAGCATTTGCCCTTAATGATGCGAGAATTTTCAAACAATACTTAGAAAAAACAATAGGAGTGCCTTCGAGTAATATTCAGTTGTTAGAAAATGCAACATACGGACAAATTTTAGACGCATTAAAATGGGTGACGGATATTACCAAAGCCTACAAAGGAGAAGCTAGGGTTATTTTTTACTATGCCGGTCATGGTGTCCCGGATGAACAAACAAAAGGAGCTTATCTTTTGCCTGTTGATGGTAATGCGCAGAACACATTAACCGCGCTCAAAATGGACGAAGTATACCGACAATTGAGCATGCATCCTACAACCTCAACCTTGGTATTTCTCGATGCTTGTTTTAGCGGTGCTGCTCGATCTGAGAATGAGATGTTGGCCCAAGGCAGAGGAGTAAAAATAAAACCCACATCATCAGCATTGAATGGAAATCTAATAGTCCTAAGCGCAGCCAGTGGAGATGAAACCGCGTTGCCCTATACCACACAACAGCATGGAATATTCACTTATTATTTGCTCAAAAAAATACAAGATTCCAGAGGAAACGTTCAGATAAAAGACTTGGCCGACTACATCAACACACAGGTATCGCAACAATCATTAATCGTCAACAAAAAAAGTCAAACGCCCCAAATTAACGTGAGTACAACCTTCAATGGTGACTGGACAAATTTGAAGTTGAAATAGATCTGCTTTAAAATTGAACACAAGACTATTAAAATTTCAACACAAATCAAACAGTTACTCACTCAAATTTCGTCTTATAAGTTTTATTTACTTAATATCCATTTAACATTTTGGAAAGACTTTTCGTATTGATTTTTAAACAAAACAAAATAAACACCGTTGTCCCAACCTTGACTTTCTATAGATACCGACTTTATAGCAGGTGACAATTTTCCACTTGCCACAGATCTTCCCGCTAAATCAATTGCATTCCAG
Source organism: Crocinitomicaceae bacterium (assembly GCA_040375215.1). GTDB lineage: Bacteria > Bacteroidota > Bacteroidia > Flavobacteriales_D > Sanyastnellaceae > CAMCTV01. The sequence goes on from JBEISW010000220.1 coordinate 3,519, forward strand.
TTGATATCATAATTTTCTGATATCATCAAATTCAAATTTCCCGAACTTGGATTTGGGAAAACTTTAACTATTTCCTCAATTCTTTCATCAACAAAGGTTTCAATCAATCCGTCGCAATTTTCATCAATTTCATTATCGGGTATTTCTGGAATTGCTGGACTAACTAATGCACTAGCATCATCACAATCCCCATTCAAATCAGAATAACCAGTTAACAAATTGCTACAATATGCGATCGCATCGATTCCACCATATCCATCTCCGTCAGAATCAACGTATAGAACATACTGTTGTAAACCTTCATCAACTAGAAAATTACAATTATTATCAATTAAATCACAAATTTCAGAGGAGAGAACATTGATTTGGGCATCTGAATCATCACAATCAGAACTATCCAATACCCCGCAGGCTGCTTCAACATCTGAACCAAAGCCATCAGAGTCAATATCAGAAAATAAAATTTGATCATCATTACAATCAAGACAATTACCCACTCC
>JBEISW010000181.1:0-4821 GCA_040375215.1 Crocinitomicaceae bacterium
AAACTTTCTATTTTTTCTTTTTGAGGACCTTCCGGTGGAGGTCCTTCATGGTCTGGTTGGGCTTTAACCAGGATTGCAAACAAACTGAAAAGCATGAGTGTTAATGCATTTCTTAAAAGTCCTTTTTTGTTTTTCATTTGGTTGGTTTTAGAAAGATTCGTCAAAATACAATTCCCAATTGATGGCCTCTAAATCTTCATCTGTGAGGGATTCAAGTGCAATTTCGAATTGCTCTTTGTTTGGGATACTGTCCATTCTCTTGAATTCCTCAACACGAATTTCTTCTTTGATTAATTTGGTATTTGCTATTGTGTCGATTGTTTTTGTTTCATTTGATGTTTGCTTAATCTCCTTTTGTGCAATCGGATGATCATTTGTACTCGTAGATAATTTGAAACAATAAAAAGCCATGATGAACAGGGCTGCTATTCCGGATGTGTAAATCCAATATTGTTTTAATTTTTTATTCTTATTTGGCAAATGGTGTATCGGCAATGTTGTCCTTTGGAAATCCTGATCCATCTGAATCCTTTGTAAAATGCAAACGCGGAGTTTGTCAAAATATTCTTCTTCCACCAATGGCTTATTCTTCCATGAATTTAGCTTTTCCATCTCAAAATTGGAATGGAAATTCATCATTGGATCATTGCTGTTGAATGGTTTATTCATGTATTCCTTTTTTGAAAAACGACTTTGATTTTTTCAGCTGCGTGATGGTAGGATGCTTTTAAAGCACCTTCAGTGGTTCCTGTAATTGCTGCAATTTCTTGATAGGTTTTTTCTTCGAAGTATCGCAGAATAAAAACGGCTTTTTGTTTTTCAGGTAATGCGTTCATTGCAATGTTTAATTCCTTTAGAATTTCATCGCCGTCAAATGGAAAGTCATTGGATGTCTTGGCAAGTTGGTCGTTCAATGAGAATGTTTTTAGTTGCCTTTCAATACTTCTCAATGCCTCTCTATAGGCTATGGTGTGCAGCCAAGTAGAAATTTTTGATTGACCTTTGAACTGTTCCCATTTTTCCCAAGCGATGACAAAAGTGTTTTGACAAATATCATGCGCGTCCTCATGGTTATTGACCATTCTCCTTACGAAATAATAAATGGGTTTTTGACAACTTTCAACAGCCATTAAGAACTCCCGCTCTTTTTGTTGAGCGCGCAATGGAGTGTCTTTTTTGCGCTGTTGATTCATGAATTTTAGAGCATTGGGAACAAAGAAAGTTTAAACAGCAGTCATATTTTTTTTCTGTCTCAATTATCTTTAAGTTTGTTCATACCAAAACAGTGAGATTATGGGAGTATATGTTATCGGAGAAATTGGTCAGAATCACAATGGTTCCTTGGATTTAGCCAAGTTATTGGTTGAGATTGCGGCACGTCCAATCAAGGAAAATTTATTCAACTTGCCTTTGCTTCCGATGAATGCAGTCAAGCTTACCAAAAGAGATTTGAAGGAGGAGCTTTCGCAATCGCAAATGAACAAACCATATAAGAGTTTGCACTCTTTTGGACGCACCTATGGTGAGCATCGTGAAGCACTTGAATTAAGTGATGAAGAACATTATGAGGTATACAAGCACGCTAAGTCATTGAATTTGGATTTTGTTGAAACCCTCTGTGCTGTGGGTTGCCTGAGTATGTTGCGTTATTTTACTCCAGATAGATTAAAGGTGGCGAGTAGGGATTTGACCAATCTCCCATTGCTACAAGCGTTGGCAGAAACGCGAATTCCCATCATCTTATCAACGGGTATGGCAGGGAAGAAGGAATTGGATGAAGCATTGAAAGTCATCCACCGTTATCATAGTGATATTTCTATTTTGCATTGTGTTTCTCAGTATCCAACTGAACCACGCAATGTCAACTTGAATACTTTGAAGTATTTGCAAGAACACTACTCAGCCTACAACATCGGTTATAGTGATCATACCATCGGTATTGCTACGCCAGTTGCTGCAGTTGCCATGGGTGCCAAAATCATCGAGAAACACATTACGTTGGATCGAAACATGAAAGGGACTGATCAAGCTGGTTCATTGGGGATTGATGGCATGAATAGGATGGTTAGGGATATTAGACTATTGGAGATGCAAATGGGCGTTGAAGATATTTTTATTTCCGATGGAGTAGAGGCGGCTAAGTTTAAGTTAGAGCGTTCCATTGCAACCAAAAGAGCAATCAAAACTGGCGAAGTCATTCAAGAATCAGATTTGCACATGCTTTCACCAGGAGATGGATTCAAGTGGTTGGATAAAGATTTGGTTATTGGTAAAACATTGGCCATGGATATGCCTGCGGATGAAATTATTTATCCCAATATGCTTCAATCATGAAACAAAACCCTCTCTTGCCCAAAGTTGTTTTTACGGACATAGATGGTGTTTGGACAGATGGCGGCATGTACTATGATCAAACGGGCAACGAGTGGAAGAAATTCAACACCAGAGATTCCGCTGCAGTTTTGTTTTTGAGACAATTGGATATTCCGGTGGTTGTGATAACAGGTGAGGACACGGATATCATGCGCAGAAGAGCGGAGAAACTGAAATTGAATTTCGTATACCATGGAGTAAAAGATAAAGTAGCCGTTGCCAAGTCATTTTGTGATGCCCATAATATTCAATGGAATGAAGCAGCTTTTATAGGTGATGATCTGCTGGATATTCCACTTTTGAAATTGGTAGGTTTTTCGGGTTGTCCAGCCGATGCACCTGCCTACATTCAATCCCTTGTTAAAAAAGTATCGATTAGAAAAGGCGGCGAAGGTGCATTTAGAGATTTTGTCGAAGAATTGTTGATGGAGTCAGGGGCTTGGGAGGAGGTAATCAAACACTGGACTAACAAATGAATGCATTGACGATTGTCTTCAAAGCTATTTGGATATTTGTAAAAGTCTTTTTTTTCGGTGTATTTAAAGTCAACAATTCATTAGGTTGGACGTGGAGGAAATGGATGCACGGTCATACATTTAGAAATACGGGGCAGAAGTCAAAGACAGACATATTGGCTGTGCAACGCTATTGGGTAAGGGCTGTCAGGAAAATCTTTGACAATAGAAACCTCCCAGTTGTTCATCAAGAAGAAATGATTTATTGCCAAACATCTTCTCAAGAGGCTCAGTTTTCCAATTATCTAAAAGCAGTTACAGGAAAGGATTTGAGATTTCTGATTTATCGGGACAATACACCGCATGGATTGGGATTAGGGAATAAGTTGCTTTTGTTTTTATTAGTGAGCTTAATGGCTATTGTATTGTTTATCTCCTCTCTTTTTGCTCAACATAGATCACGATTGGGATTAATGTTATTGCAATGGGTTGAGAATGTTCTTTTGTTCAATGTTTGTTTCCGCTGGGGTGTTCAGAAGCTCTATTTCTTTGGCGGTTATGAAAATGACTCATGCTTCACAGGTTTATTAGCCCGGTCAATGAAGGTGCATTTGGTCACTGTTCCTTCAGCCAATCCCATCAGGAATTTTTATCAGCAAGTAGTAACTGATACATTTGTGATAACAGCAGATTTTCAAAATACAGAATATGACAAATACCGTCATCAATGGCTTTGTAGTCATATAGAACAATGGCCTTTTATTGAGTTTCCAAAATTAACTCCCTTTATAAAAGGAGAGAAAAGCACAGATAAATTGGCTATTGGGTTTTTATCTCGAGGTGCTTGGTTGAGGAAGAAGAGAGCCGTCCATGCGCAAAACAACAACAGAGACTTTGAATATGAAGAACGTTGCATGAATGCTTTACGCAGTTTTCTGAAATCTCATTCATCTTATTCTCTGGTCATTCTTCCACATCCAATGGAATGCCATAGACCTGAGTTGAAGCAGGAAGCAATTAAATATTACAATGATTATTATGCAGGATTGAAGGTTGTTTTTTATGACAAAGGACTGAAATCTTATCAATGTTTCTCTGATGTAGATGTCACTGTAACGTAATCACCAATTGCAGGATTGTAATTACCATCTGTAATTGTAACCACATTAGATCCAGATACTGTAGAGATTGGACTTGCTGCTAATTGATTTGGAGGCGCTAAAGCTGTGCCATCTGTTTGAACAATAGGTGTAATATCATAGTAAATACCACCAAAGAATATGTAGTATTTTTTGCTTGTGCCTAGAGATAAGTAATTTGATAAACCATTAGCGCCAGTCCATGTCCATAAAGAACGTGCAATACCTTCAAACTGATCTGTGTCTACTTGTACCCATCCACCAATCTTTTCAGCTTGACCTGAACGGAAACGTACTTTATCACCATCATAGAAACCACCTTCGTTAGAATAGTCAGTTCCTTCACGGTTAATTCCAGCTCTATATGTTAATTTTTGTAATGCCATTATCTACCTTCAAAGAGTGCTTTTTCATCTAACCTACGAGTTTGTAAGCCTTTTAGTATTTTACCACCTGCACGACAATACTTCACTAACGATTCCATAGCCGCCTTTTTATCGCCCCTAAGAAGCGCCTGACGGAGTGTTGATCTTTGAAAGCATCCAAGGCCCAAATTGAAGCAAAAACTAATAATAGCGTCAAATTCATGTTGTCGAAGAGGCACGTTAGGTAGCATCTTAGATACTCCCAGCTCGAAGCGACGTAGGTCGGATTTAAGAAGTCCATCTATTTCCTCTTGCGAAAAAGTTCTATTCCAAGAATCAGGCAAAGATTTACCATCCCCGATAAGATGACCAACGCCCACAGTGAACAGGTTAGCAGGGCAACGGTAGGGACGATTACGCACACCTTCGTGATGTTTGATAAGAGCGATACCAGCTTTTGATACATTCACTTATTTCTTTTCCCAAGTT
>JBEISW010000095.1:0-7796 GCA_040375215.1 Crocinitomicaceae bacterium
ATATGTTAAGGTATCGGAAGAAGACTGCAAAACATAAACATAAAAATCATCAATGCGCACAGCATTGGCAGATTCCCAAGTATTAATCAAAATTTGAGCATCCGTAAAATATATCCTGAATTCAATATTGTGAACGCTATCCATTAAACCTGCTAAGGGGTGATAAGACATCCATTGCCAATCTGCCGCAACTGTAAAGACCGCCAAATCATCGGTAAAATCGTCCAAACTGCTCCTAAGATGAAATTTAAATGGTGAATCGACGATAATGGATGAGTAGTTTTTTGCCCGCCACTTCAATGAATCGATGCGCATTTGATTACAACCATCAATTCCCATTTTCATAGAAAAAAATCTGGACGGATTAATTTCTTGACCGGTCACAATTGAGGATACAAAATACTCCTGATCAACAATCGTATTTGATCCAAGAAATGGTGGACAGAGTGCATGAACATTGCCAGGAGTCTGCCAATTCACATCATTGAATGCAGATGTTGAAAAATCAGAATACGCCAACTCTTGACCAACGATTTGCAAAGAAATCAAAAACATCAGTGACAATAAAGAAAATTGATTCATGTCTCAGAATTTTAAATAAAAGTAATTAAATTATTTGATTATCAAATGAGTATCTTTGCGCCGAACTTTTTTTCACCCAAATATGACTGTAACAGTAGATGCAATCAACGGGCTGAAGGAGCGCGCGTTTGCGCTCGGGAGGTACCTTTGACGTGGAGACTAAGAAACTCCAGATTCAAGAAGACGAAAAATTAACGCAAGATCCAGGCTTTTGGAATGATCCCAAAAAGGCTGAGTCTATCATGCGACAAATCAGAACCCGCAAAATGTGGGTCGAAGCTCACCGTCAGTGTGCCTCAGGCGTTGACGACCTAGAAGTCCTTTACGATTTTTTTAAAGAAGAGGCAGCAACTGAAGACGAGCTGAACGCTGCTTATGCCAACACTGAAAAAACCATTGAAGAGTTGGAGTTCAAGAACATGCTCTCTGCTGAAGAAGATGGGCTAAGCGCTGTCATGCAAATTACAGCTGGTGCAGGCGGAACAGAGAGTTGTGACTGGGCAGGTATGTTGATGCGCATGTATTTGATGTGGGGCCAAAAAAGTGGCTACAACGTTAAAGAACTGGACATGCAAGAAGGCGATGTGGCGGGAGTGAAGCAATGCACTTTGGAATTCAATGGCGAGTTTGCTTTTGGTATGCTAAAAGGAGAAAACGGCGTTCACCGTTTGGTGCGCATTTCGCCCTTTGATTCCAATGCCAAGCGCCATACTTCCTTTGTTTCCGTATATGTTTATCCATTGGTGGATGATTCCATTGAGATTGATATCAATCCTGCGGACATCACTTGGGACACTTTCCGTTCAGGAGGTGCTGGGGGACAAAACGTAAACAAGGTAGAGACAGGGGTTCGTTTGCGACACAAGCCAACGGGTATCATCATTGACAATACCGAAACCCGCTCTCAGCTTCAAAACAAAGAGAAGGCGATGCAATTGTTGAAATCACAATTGTATGAGATGGAATTGGCCAAGCGCATGTCCGCCCGTGATGAGATTGAAGCAGAAAAGAAAAAAATCGAGTGGGGATCGCAGATTAGAAACTATGTGATGCAGCCTTACAAATTGGTTAAAGATGTCCGCACGGGACATGAGACCAGTGATGTAGACGGCGTGATGGATGGCGACATTGGAGATTTCCTAAAATCCTTCCTCATGCAGCAAGGCAAAGGAGTAGAATAAAAATAAATTGCAATAAAAAACAACATGGAATATCGTATCGAAAAAGACACCATGGGGGAAGTTAAGGTTCCGGCCCATGTGTATTGGGGAGCGCAAACTGAGCGCAGCCGCAACAATTTCAAAATTGGACCAGCTGCCAGCATGCCCAAAGAAATCATTTACGCTTTTGGTATTTTGAAAAAAGCAGCCGCTCATGCCAATTGTGCATTGGGCGTATTGCCAGAGGAAAAACGCGATATCATTTCCAAGGTTTGTGATGAAATTATTGCAGGACAATTGGATGATCAATTCCCATTGGTGATCTGGCAAACCGGTTCAGGTACCCAAAGCAACATGAATGTGAATGAAGTCATTGCCAATCGTGCTCATGTATTGTTGGGTGGTAAATTGGGCGAAGGAGAAATGTTGTTGAACCCCAACGACGATGTCAACAAGAGCCAAAGCTCAAACGATACTTATCCAACAGCCATGCACATTGCATGTTATAAGATGGTGGTCACCAAAACCATCCCAGGCGTTGAGCAATTGCGCAATACTTTGCAAAAGAAAAGCACCGACTTCATGCAAGTCGTGAAAATTGGACGTACCCACTTGATGGATGCTACGCCTGTTACCCTTGGACAAGAGTTGAGTGGATACGTTGCACAATTGAACCACGGATTGCGCGCCACCACCAATACCTTGGCACACTTATCAGAATTAGCGTTGGGAGGAACAGCAGTAGGAACGGGAATCAATACGCCCAAAGGATATTCAGAATTGGTGGCACAAAAGATTGCTGAATTCAGCGGATTGCCTTTTGTCACAGCGCCCAATAAATTTGAAGCATTGGCAGCACACGACGGTGTTGTTGAATCGCACGGCGCATTGAAAATGCTGGCTGTATCATTGAATAAAATTGCCAATGACATCCGCATGATGGCATCAGGGCCACGCAGCGGGATTGGTGAAATCTTGATTCCAGAAAACGAGCCAGGATCCAGTATCATGCCCGGAAAAGTAAATCCAACGCAATGTGAAGCTTTGACCATGGTTTGCGCGCAAGTGATGGGAAATGATGTGGCCATCACCATAGGTGGAACGCAAGGACATTATGAGTTGAATGTATTCAAGCCCGTCATGGCCGCTAACTTTTTGCAAAGTGCAGAATTGATAGGTGATGCCTGTGTTTCGTTTGACGAGCACTGCGCAGTGGGTATTGAACCCAACTACGGACGCATCCAGGAATTGGTAGATGGATCGTTGATGTTGGTTACCGCATTGAACACCAAAATAGGATACTACAAAGCTGCGGAGATTGCCAAGACAGCGCACAAGAACGGCACCACCTTGAAAGAGGAAGCCTTGCGTTTGGGCTATGTCACAGAGGCAGAGTACCACGAGTGGGTAGATCCAAAGAAAATGGTTGGAACATTATAATACAACAAAGTGAGCGAAACAAATGTTGCTACAAAGTACAAAGTAGCGGAAATGGCAGAGAACCTTATCGGTTCAGAAATCATCAAGTTGGGCGGAGAAATCAGAGATTTGATTGCCAAAGGAAACAAGATTTACAACTTCACCATAGGTGATTTCGACCCAAAGGTATTTCCCATACCCACAGCGCTCAAAGAGGGTATCATTGCGGCGTATCAAGCTGAGATGACCAACTACCCTCCTGCCAACGGCTTGGTGGAATTGCGCAAAGCGGTGGTCAACACCATCAAGACCTATCAAGGGTTGGACTATGATGCAGAAGAGATTCTCATTGCCGGAGGTGCAAGGCCTATCATTTACGCCATTTTCAGAACCATTGTTGACCCAAAAGACAAAGTGGTTTTCCCCGTTCCATCATGGAACAATAACCATTACACGCATTTGACATTTGCTGAGCAAGTGTTTGTAGAAACACGACCAGAGAACAAGTTCATGCCCACAGTGGATGAGCTATTGCCTCATTTGAAAGGTGCGTCCTTATTGGCTTTGTGTTCACCATTGAATCCAACAGGAACCGTATTTTCAGAAGAAGATTTAACAGCAATCTGTGACGCCGTGCTGGAAGAAAATGCACAACGTGGACCAGATGAAAAGCCGTTGTATGTGATGTACGATCAAATCTACAGCATGCTCACTTTTGAAGGAGTAAAGCACCATGATCCAGTTAGCCTAAGACCTGAGATGAGACCATTCACCATTTATGTCGATGGCATCTCCAAATCGTTGGCGGCTACAGGTGTTCGTGTGGGATGGGCTTTTGGACCAATGGAAGTCATCGACAAGATGAAGAGCATATTGGGACATGTTGGAGCTTGGGCACCCAGACCAGAGCAGTTTGCAGCTGCGCAATTCATCAATGACGAGCAGGCCTATCCTGCCTTCATTGCCAAGATGAATCATGAAGTATCACAAAGGTTACATGGATTCCACCAAGGTATTCAGGCGCTCAAGGCAGCGGGCCATCCAGTGGACTCCGTGACACCCGAAGGAGCCATTTACTTGACCGTTCAGTTTGACTTAAAGAACAAAATTAATACAACAGGAAAAACCATAACAACCACAGCAGACATCACCGCCTTTTTGCTGGAAGAGGCCAAATTGGCCGTCGTGCCATTCAGTGCATTTGGGGCAGACGGTGAATCTACATGGTACAGATTATCGGTCGGCACGGCCAGTATGGAGAACGTTACCGATGCTTTGGCTGCGGTGAAGACGGCGTTGGAGTCGTTGCGTTGAGCGATGATATAGAAGATAAAGAAAAGCCCCGGTTTCGGGGCCTTTCTTTACCTAAAAATTAGAGGTTTACCACCCGTAATTTATCAATACATCATCCATTATTCAATGAAACCTCCTCAGTAGATATCAATTCTGTAGGTATGGAAGACATATTTTTTAGAAAAAATCTCAAACTGAAGAGGAAAAGAGATTTCTTTATTTCTCTAAAGTAATCTTTCTAACAGCATTGGTTTTTTGATCCTTGACGAAAATAATCCCTGCCGCTTGATTCGATAAATCCACGTTTAATACTTCATCAGAAAAACTCAATGATGGTTGAATTTCCCTACCTGTTATATCATAAAACTTTATACTGTTTACATCTGAAATTTGGGTAATCTGAGTAATACCTCTTGTAGGATTTGGATAAACCTTCATTAACTCAATAACTGACTCTTCAATGCTATTTCCAGCACCAGCAGGTTGAATAATTGTAAGTGTTTGTCCCTGAATTGCCAAGGTTCCAGTCCTTGCGGTGTTGGTGGTATTCTCTTGTACTAGAATATTAATAGCTCCACTTCCAGAACCTGATGAGGAACAAGCCATCCAAGAATTACCAGATGTTACAACAGCAGACCAAGTACAATTGCCTTGTGTATTAACAAGAGCAATCGAGTTAAGAGTAGCTGCTGATGGGTCAGGACATACATAGTTATCAACATTTAACGAATATGTACAATCTGCTCCCGGTTGAGTTACTGTGAATGACTGATCTCCAACTGAAATTATGCCTGAACGGGGAGAAGGGTTGGTATTCTCACTAACTATAATATTCACACCACCAGAACCATTACCCGAGCTGCTCGTTGTCAACCAACTGCCTCCTGATAGAACAGAGGCATTCCAAGAACAACCATTTTGAGTATTCACTAAAACTACGTTATTATAGTTGTTAGCATTTGCATTAGCACAAATGTAAGTATTACTTGATAAGCTATAAGTACATGAAGGGACTTGTGTAGATACCAAAACACTGACATCATCAAATCGAAAAATAGTTGGCAAAGTCCCATCTGTTGTTGCTTCAAATGCCAATCTTATTGTTTGACCAAAATATGTGCTGGGAATTGCAGATGTCAAAATAAACCAGGTTCCACAACCAGGAATCCCATAGTTACCATATGAGTTGTCTAATGACCAAAGGGTCTCAAGCAAATTACCTGCTGTTCCTAAAACATTAACACGAAAAAAATCGTACGGTGTTGAACCCGACTCTAAAGTACTGATACTAACTCTGAAACTCAAAGTAGCACTTGAGGCATTGGCAGGAATAGAAATTTGTTGGTACAGACCTTCAACCAAATTATCAACTCCTGTTTGCTCTTCCAGATCGGCAAACCATAAATAATTGTTATTAGTAGTTTGGCCACAACCCGATGCGCCAGGACCAAACCAGCCATTAACCCCAGCACTATTTGCTGTCGCGGCCCAAGGAGAGATAGTTGGCGATGTAAAATTGCCATTGGTAATCAACTCTTGCGTAAATGCGAATAAGCTTCCTAACAAGAGAACAAAAAAGAATACAATTTTTTTCATAAAATATAATTTTTAAATTGAATACAAAGTTCATGCTATTTATCCCTCTATAAAATCTATATATTACTTTATTGCTATTTTAAAGGATATTTATGTATTTTTACGGCATAATTTACACACATGGAAGAACATCTTCAAATAGCAGAGAACATCAAAAAATTCAGAGAGCTTAAAAACATCACACGCGATCAAATGGCTGCAGACCTAGAAATGAGTCTATCTGGCTATGGAAAACTCGAACGTGGAGATGTGGACATTACCATCAATAAGTTGTACAAAATATCAGCTATTTTGAATGTGAGTGTTTCTCAAATGATGAACTTCGATGTTTCAAATATCTTTAATGTTCATGATAACCAAAACGTAAATGGAATCGAGGTTAAAGAACAACACAACTATTCCGACCATTACAAAGACAAATACATTAAAATGTTGGAAGACGAGATCGAAAGATTAAAGTCTTAAATAATAAAAAATATTACTATCCAAGATGCTACAATCCCAATATTTACAACATGATGAGTCTTTCATCACCATAGACCCCAAACTGAATGCTTTGGATGGACTAATTTTTCAACCCGAAAAATTGGTAGAGGCGAATGAGACTATCAAAAGAATAGGATTACCCGAACAATAGTGTCATACTCAAATTTATCGGGTTTAAACAAATCATTAAAATGCTGCTCCTTCAGCGCTTAAATCTTTGCGAACGTTGCGTTTATGAATTTTCATTTAACGTAAAATTCACGCAATGAACACTATTCAAAACATCAAAACTTACTCCCAAACAATCCAAACCACTTTTCGCTTACCATCTCCCTCTTTCCGTTCTTCATCACCACCTGCAACTTACTCCTTTCCCAAGCAAAATCAACCAAATACAATCCAGATTCCAAATCTCCAAAATTAATCTCTGCAACATTACCAATCATCATCACGTTGGTTTTAATCACAACCTTTCCAGTGATGTCCATCATCACCAATTTCGTCATGGATTCCTGGGCGAATATCAATTCGCTCCTAGGAGTGCCGTTGTATGCAATACACAAAAATCTATTGTATTTGAGTTGGGGTAAATCGAAATGATTTGATTTCTAATTCAAAAAAAAGGGCCCCGAAGGGCCCTTTTAAATTTACTGCATTTACAGATTAGAAAATCAATCTGTCAATTACTGCTTCACTATTCGAGCAAATTGGACAGAACCATTTGCACGCGTAATTTCAACAATATAGACTCCACTGCTGCAATCACTCAAGTTCAACTTATAAGTAGACAAATTATTCTCCACATTCAACATCATATAGATCTGACCATGCGTGTTGTACATTTTGATCGAATGCAATGCACTAGTAGAACTTACATAGATGTAATCATTTGCTGGATTAGGATAGATTTCAACATTTGAATTTAATTCCATATTTGAAACTGATGTTTCATAAACACAAGAACCATCATCAGTATTGGCTGCAGAATTATAATTAAGTGCCGTGGAATCAGTACATCCCAATACTACTTCAATACATGAGCCGTCATCAATTGTTGCAGATGCATTATAGTTAAAGGCAGTAGAATCTGTACATCCAAGTACTTGATCACAATCGCCACCATCATTTCCAAATTGATCACAATCAAAATAAATATAGACACCATTGTTGTTGGCATAGGCGCCATTGTCACAAACTCCATCACCTACCCATGTTTCATTGGCACAAACTCCATTACAATCTAAAATCTCTCCAACTGCA
>JBEISW010000311.1:0-2720 GCA_040375215.1 Crocinitomicaceae bacterium
AAATACAGAATGAACGGAGGATTAGACTTTAATATCCGAAAGAAGAAAGTCAATTTCTTTGTCAATGGTAATCTTAATCAGAGAAGAAGTTTGTCAGAGGCTTTTACAGATAGAAAGGATTTATTGACTTTGCCTTTGCAATCTGATCAATACCAAATCAGCCGCAACAATGGCTACTTTGCTCGTGGAAATGTTGGATTAGATTGGTTTATTGACAACAGAAACACCATTACAGTCTCTCAAAGTTTAAACAAAGGACAATTTAATCCAGATGATAGCATGCACGTGGATGTGGATACGTTGTATGAGCAATCTTTGACAAACGGTGAGTATTATCGCCGAAGCAATACGGACAGGGTATTTCAGAATCTGGGTAGCAGTGTTTTGTACAAGCATCTTTTTGCAAAAGAGGGCACTGAGTTGACTGCTGACATCAATTATAATGCTATTCAATCAACATTTGCAGGTGACTATAGAAATGTATATAGTGATGCCGACCCATCCATTTGGAGACAAGAGGGAAATGTTCAGCAATCTCTTTATACCGTGCAAATGGATTACGTAACAAAGATCAACGAGCGGTTCAAATTGGAGATGGGGCGCAGATTCTCTTTGCGCAATTACACCAGTGCCTACGATAACTTTCAGTATGACATCGTTAATCAAAGCTACATTGAAAATCCATCCTTGCTGGTTGACTATTCCTTTTCTGATCGCGTAGAAGCGATGTACACTACTCTTTCTGTCAATGGTGAAAAATGGAAATATCAAATGGGACTTCGTGCGGAAAGCAGTTCATACACCGGAGAATTAAAATCTACGGGAAATAAATTTAAAATTGAATATCCTCTTGGTTTCTTTCCTTCTTTCTATTTGACCCGAGTAATCGATGAAACCCAGGATGTTCAATTGTCCTTCAACAGACGAATCAACCGTCCCAGTTTTATGCAATTATCCCCTTTCACAGACTACAGCGACTCTTTGAATGTGTCCCGCGGTAATCCGAATTTGAAGCCTGAATTTACGCATGGTGTTGAGATTTCTTACTTGAAAAATTTCAATAAGAAGAATACCTTGGTGGCTAGTTTGTATAGCCGTTACACCACCAATGTAACTGTTAAACAGCAGATTGCTGAGTACAGTGATGTGCTCAATGACAACATCATCGTTACCACCTCATTGAATGCATTTTATGGTTGGGCCTCCGGTATGGAGGTTGTTTCAAGAAATGCCATTACGGAATGGTTTGATTTAACAACAACCTTGAACATCTACAACTCCACCATTGATGGAACCAATATAACACCTGATTTAACCAACTCCATCAATAGTTATTGGGTGAAAATGAACACCAGTTTTAAGTTGCCCAAAGGCTTTGTTATTCAGATCAACGGCGATTATGCCAGTAAAAAAGCTTTAGAAGTAGGCAGCAGTGAGCGTGGCGGCGGTATGGGAGGAGGTGGCTTTGGTGGCGGTCATGGAGGTGGAATGTGGGGAGGAACACTCAACACGGCTCAAGGATTTGTTAGACCCAATTATGGTTTGGATTTTAGCATTAAGAAAGAATTCCTAAAGGACAGAAGTTTGGTTGTTTCTATCGCTGCACAGGACGTTCTTCATACCCGTGTTACGAGTGTTTACAGCACAACACCGTTCTTTATTCAAGATGCTCAACGTTACCGAGATTGGCAAACTTATCGTGTCAGTCTTTCATGGCGTTTTGGAAAAATGGATGCTTCTCAATTCAAGCGTAAAAACAATAAGACGAATTCAGAAGGAATGGAGGGTTAATCATTTGGTCAGAATGTAATAACTCTTATCAATTTTAATTTTCCCTTTCTTGTATTTTCCAATTAGTGGACTCCACTCAGTTGTAACTGTTATTCTGTAATTCTTATCATTGATGCTCACATCCAGTGGCATTTCAAAACCATTGATGCAGTTTTGCCAGCGAAAGTAATGCTTGCCTCTTTGTGTTTTTATTTCCAATTTGGGTATGTACTTGGTTCTTAGTTATTTATCAAAAATGGGCTTTAAGTTCAATTTTAAATAATCAGCCATAAACAACTCTACATCATTAGTGGTCACCATTTTGTGATAAAAAAACTGTTGATTCATCACTATCAACATTTGTCGCCAAAGTGAATCGTTATTGTTGATTTGACGGATCATATTGAGCAGATTGGCCCCCTTGTAATACATATCGCCACTGCCCTCATTGTTGACGTCATATTGTCCGATGATTGGAGCATCATTGCGGATGTTTTTTCTTTGTCCAATTACATAGGCCTCTCCAGCTTCTTTTCCGAAATGGAATTCTGTATACAAGGCCTCTGAATAAGTCGTGAATCCCTCATGAACCCACATGTCTGCTATATCCTTGTAGGTGATATTATTGGCAAACCATTCATGGCCACTTTCATGAATGATGATGTAGTCCCATTTTAAACCCCAGCCAGTGCCTGACAAATCGGATCCCAAATAGCCATTTTTAAACTTATTACCATAAGTAACTGAACTTTGATGTTCCATACCCAAGTAAGGCACTTCAACCAGCTTATAAGAATCTTCATAAAAAGGATAAGGACCAAACCAATATTCAAAAGCATCCAACATTTGAATTACTTGCTTGAATTGATTTTTAGCTTGTGCTAAGTTCTCAGGTAGGACATAGTAAGTCAAATCCAATTTACCTTTTTGCCCGTTGTAAACTTCGTGCA
>JBEISW010000207.1:0-4256 GCA_040375215.1 Crocinitomicaceae bacterium
ATTTAATTGCCTTACAAACCCCATATCCTCTAAAACTCGGGCAATTCTTGGATTTCGGGAGAATCTTTCTGTTCTGATATTTTCAACATTTACTTGGGCTGGTAATGGTCCGCTGTTTGAAATTTCAATTCTGTCATCAAAATGTTTGATGTAAATGGCATTCCCTTGCACATTATATGAACGGTGGCACAATGCATTTACAATACCCTCTAACCAAGCTTCTTCAGGATATTCAGGCACCTTAATAAAACGACCGGTCTCCAAATCCAAAAAGAAATAGTCTTTAAAGCTTGCTCTGAGAAACTTTTTAACGTGTTCAATTATCCATGGAATATTGTTTTCAAACCTTTCATCCTTTATCACATTATGCTCTGTGCCAGCTTTTGCTTCAATTCCTTCGTATCGGATATATCTTAAGGATGAAGAAGTAATGTATTTTTCCGAATCCTTGCTGAAAAGCAAAACTCCTGCTTTTTTAACCTTATAAATTCCGTCTTTTACTATTGCCAAATGCCTTTTTACAAGAAGCTCGTACGGATCACCTGTGTAATTTAGTTTTTCTTTATATCTATTGAGAAGTTTTGTATCAAAGTCACTAAAATCAAAATCTTGCTGAACTTCATCCTCAAATTTTCGAATCTGCTTGTCGTATTCCAATTTTCTAACAGCTTCCCTATCTAGCTGCTTATTCTTATCATCAATCCTTAAAAAAATCTGTTCGTTATCTTTTCTTTTAAAAATCCGCTCGACGTCCTGATCTACATGAAATAAAAAAATTAAATTCCCTCCAACCATAACCTCCTCGAGTTTAATGTTGCCATGTGGCTCAATAAAATCATGATATAGATTCCGGTAATCACTTAGCTTCTCGCCTAGACTATGTAAATCTTGAATCAATCCATCATTGGCAACTCCAAAAACCAAAACACCTCCATCCGCATTAAGCATTCCAATCAATTCATTGGCTATCTTGGTTGGATTAACCTCCTTTTCACCCAATCCTTTTCGCTCAAAGTATTGATTCTCTCTTTTATTCTGAAGAAAATCAAGAGTGATTTGTGTGTTGAATTGTGAAATTACCATTGCTTGTCTTTATTAACTGATAAAAAATCATATCCTTTCTTCAACCAAAAATGAGTTCTATGAAACACCTCATAGACTGCAAACTTTTAATACCCCACCTTTTTCAAACATAATTTCTGCGCGTAAATTTGTGAAAAATAGTAATTCACCAAGACTAGAAGTTATGCACATAAGTAGCTCGGAGATAACGAGAAAGAATGTATAAACAAAGGGTTTACGATTTACTCCATTGTCATAACTGCGACAAAAATCCCCTCGTCTCCTCATCACTACTATAAACCAAACAACCTTTCATTCCTCTTGTCATCAAAGTGCGGTAGGTATTTTTAATAATGAGATTGGCCATTTCTTGTCCCTTTTTGGGATCGCGCTTCATGAGGGCTTTCATGCCATGAACACTCTTATCACTGCTGGCGCGATACTCAGGACGGCATACCCACTGGCCGTTGCGGATGACCATGTCAGGTCCGATGATGACACCAACATAATCGACTTCCAAACCTTGACAAGTGTGGATGCATCCTATTTGATTAACTGACTCTGGACTGATGATCCACAACATGCCATCCTGTGTCAAATTCCATTGCATACCAAAGTTGTGCTCTGGGATAACAATGTCCATTGCCTTCTTGTCTTTCTTCGAATTCCATGGCCAACAATAGCCCGCGACCATCCTTGCGCGATTGCGTTCTGCATTGCAGGCGATGATGCGATTGCGCAATTCGTTGGGGTTGTCCACGACCTCGAATTGATAATCCAATTCGTTCAATTTCAAATTGGCTGTTGTGCGGATGCTCAACATGTTGTCTAACCATGCCAAATAACCGTCGCTCCCGTTGCATCTGAACTGGCTTTCCAATTCCAAGTAATGAACCTTGGCTCTTGCACGTCTTGCCCACATTTCAACTTCTCCCTTCGAACCAATGTCTTTCATGGTGACGCGCTGGTCTTCATCTACAAAAAAGATAGAACATTTTGCAGCATTGATGATCTCCTTGATTTGATTCTCTCCCAAATTGGAAAACATACCGCTTTTCTCATTCAATCGGTGTGCTTCATCTACAATCAAGGCATCAAACTCTCCGTTGGGTGTGTTAATATATGATCCTGATCCTTTGAAGAGATTGTTGACCCAAGACTTGGAGCGATATCCCGTTAGCTTGCTCGCATATACATCACGAGGTGCGCTGTTCTTACTGACGTATTGAACCAATTTCTGTGCTGCGGTTAATCGAGCAGTAAGTTGAATAGCCACCACTGATTTTCCTGTACCAGGACCACCGCGCACAATCAATACATTCTTCTCCTTTTCTGTGGAAGCAAGGACCAAATTGTGGGCGTATTCAAAGACAACTTTTTGGTCGTCAATCATCACAAAAGCCTCGTTGCCTTCAATCATCTTGGTGATGTTATCCGCAATGGTTTTGGATGGTCTAATCTTTCCGTGCTCAATGCGGTACATGATGTTGGTTGGGTCACCATGTTTGACGTGTTGTTTGATGAAATCCGCCAATTTGACGACATCGCTTTTGATGAAAAGTGGAGCCTTCTCCAAATGGGGTTCGTAGAAAGGAGAAACCAAATCTCCAGGGGTATCGCAATTGTGCAGGAATGCACACGGTTTCAAGGTGATGTCTTGCTGATAAACTTCTTCATTGAATCCTTCGAGTAAGGCGGCATAACTCCAGGCTTGATAACTGGGATGACTCACCTCACGGATACCTCCACCGACAAAAGTTGATACCACACCATCCATGGTTGTTTTGGTGGCTGTTTCCCATTGTTTCAGTTCAATGATGATGGCGCAATCTCGTTTATCAGCATTTTGTCCAGTGATGATAAAGTCGATGCGTTTACTTGTATTGGGCACTTGACACTCGATGCTGATTTGCGCATCTTGAGGGATTTCGGGATCATCCAAAACATTACGCATGTATTGCATGGAGTTCTTCCAAGATTCTACCTCGCGTTTCCCTGTTGAGCGACCCAATTGTTTCTGAAAATTGTCATGAATGATGTAATCAATTTTGCTTTCACGGACATGCGCCATGAAAGTTTGCTTTGACTCCTGATATACAATCATCTTTACAGCTCGTTGTATTTCGTAGCACTTCCTTTGGCTTTTTCCACCGGATATTTCTCGCCATTCTTTTTTACTTTCTCTCTCACAACCTCTTCCAAATCCAATCCATAATGATGTCCCAGGAGCAGGGCATAGGCCAGAACATCAGCCAATTCTTCTTTTACCTTTTCAATTTTAGCTTCCTCGGCATCCTTCCAAAGGAAAGCCTCGAGCAATTCCCCCGCCTCGATGGAGAGAGCCACCGCCAAATCTTTGGGATTGTGAAACTGTTTCCAATCGCGTTCATCACGGAAATTCACCAAAAGTTGCTCGAGATCTTTGAGTTGGGACATGCTTTTCAATTTATGGTCTAATGTACTTTATTTTGATTGTGAGAATGTGGTATGTTGAAAAATTGTATTCTTTGTCAATTCCACCACCCGCAACTCCCCAGCCTGCGGATTACTCAAATACCACCGATACAACCTCATCATTCTCAGCCAGGATTTTGTTTATCCAGATTTTGTCAGAGACATGATTGTAATGAAAACCAAATTGAGTGACCAAGAGGATGGGGATGCGTTGATCCGCGGTCCCCATTTCTTGGCCTGAAACCAATTCAATTTCTTCCTTCAAATGGGGTGTCAAGGGCGGATAGTGGAGGGGGTATTTGAATTTTTTCATACCGCTGTCTTTCCAAGTGAACGCACTTGATTTTTAGAAAGCTTTGATGGATTTTGTTTTTATTGCTTGGGGAAAAAATCCTCAAAGCAACTGCTTGATGTTATCAATAAAATCCTTTACTGGAATGAGTAAGCTCTCAACGGTTTCCTTATCAAAATCATACATATCGCCGTAATCTCCTTTTTGGCGTGAATCAAAAAGGTCAGAATACAAACGTCCCATATCCATCGGTATTTTTCCATTCTTCACGTAATGTAGATTCAATTGATTCCGCAATCCTGCATGCGTTTTGGTTTCTATACCATCCTTGAGTGTCAATGCAGAAACCAAATAGTAACAAGTATAATAGAGACGATTGATAGAACCATTCCAACTTCCAGATTGAGCCAGTAACAGAGCGTCATTATAAGCCTGGTCGCTTTTCTCG
>JBEISW010000374.1:0-1512 GCA_040375215.1 Crocinitomicaceae bacterium
GTCATCCGCCTATTTTGTGGTTTCCTCCTAATTTGAAAATCAATAAGAATAAAACCATGGTAATGGTAAAGATAGCCAGCATAGCAGCTATCAACCCAATGGCAAACAATGCGATGATTCCCAAAATGGCCAAAACAAGCATTACGCCGGTAACACTGCCCAAACTGATGGCAGCAATCAATGCGATGATTCCCAAAACGCATACAAAAGCCAAAGCCAATTCAAACACCATGGAAAAAAACTTAAGCGTGGCCAACATTCCTTTCTTTTTGGGTTTGGGTGTCTCATAAGGCAAGGCATAATCACTGGCATCTTCAACTACCGTAGTGTCCATGTATGGATCAGGCATGGGAACATATTCTTCAGAAATGACCTCTTCAGAATCAATGATGTCTGTGTCTGGATTGATTCGCCACACCTCTTCTTTTACCAAGATCAATTCCTCATCGTTCAGAGAACAGACTGTTTGTTCCGTGAGTCTTGGCTTGGCTTTTTCCTGCTCAGCGGTTGGTGCAGCGTTAAAACTCCACTTTCCTCTTGCGTCGTATTTTTTGATGAAGAATGAAGTCGATTGGCATGCGCTCATGGCCAAGGCCAAAAAAATTATTCCTAATATTCTAATTTTCATTGTTGTATTTGGGGACAACCCAATGTTCTGACTGTTGTTGACTGATTTCTTTTTTAAATATGGGAACCGTTTTTTTTACTTCATCCATCAAATAATCCAAGGCTCCAAAGGCATCTTTTCGGTGTCGGGCTCCAACACCTACCCATACTGCGGTTTGGCCCACAGCTACTTTACCCAATAAATGATGGAAATAAATGGAATGTATTTCGTATCGGGATTCAATTTGCAATGCAATTTTTTCCAACTCACTAATGGCCATTTCAGACAACCCTTCGTATTCAATAGTGGCTACAGCCTCTTCATTGGGCATTTGATCAGGCCTAACGATGCCTTCAAAAACAACAGCAGCTCCTGTGTCTTCCAACTGAATGAATTGCTTTACCTCATTGATGTTGATGGGGGTGGATGAAACTGTAAAGTGTTTTCTCATGACTATCCTCCGCTTACGGGTGGCATTAAATACAACTGCATGCCATCCTTGATTTCAAAATGATCCGGTTGATAGGCTTGATCAAAAACCACTGCAATGGGCAGTTGAGGATGAATGTTGGGGAATTGCTTTAACCATTCGCGCAAGTCTTTCACCTTTGCAGGGGCGTCGTGTTCCCATTGAAACCAGTCCTGTCCCAAGCTGTCTTTCAAAATGCCAAAAGGCATGATTGCTGCACTTATCCTTGCCATATCAATTGCTGTCCTGCAAATATCAATAAGATTCCTGTTATCCACTTCACATGTTCTTGCTTTAACCATGTTATGGCGATTTTACTTCCCAAAAATCCGCCGATTATGACCGCCAACAACCAATCCCAATGCAGGATGTCCCAATGAATATCAGATCGAAAAGAGAGTATTACTAGTGACAATGCAGAATTTACAGCAATGAA
>JBEISW010000054.1:0-10546 GCA_040375215.1 Crocinitomicaceae bacterium
ATGCTCTTGTGCAAATAGCTCACATCCGCGTTGTTGAAGGGATTCTGAAGTGTGAATACGCGGTAATGCGAAGACAAATTCAACGCGGCAAAAGATGCGATTTGATCTTTCACTTCCCCGTTTTTGTATGTTTTCCAATGCTCATCTTCGGACCTTGCTTGCAGGATGGTCTTCTTGCTTTCCGCCCAGCCTTTGGCGTCTCTTTTCTCATTTTCTAAGATGAACAAATCTGACTTTGTTGGAATCACGGGCACATTCTTTTCGTCAGCCTTAACATAACGCACATACTTACCCTTTTCCTTGTCATTATTTAAGTATCGTCTGCAAACGCCCCATTGATCTGCCCAAATCATCAGTCCAATAATGGCCAACATTGGGAGTTGTAATTTAGACCAACGCAACATCACAACTGCACTACCCAAAAGCAAAATGACAAACAACAACGCTCTTTGCACATCAGCCGTGAACATATTGATGCGAGCATCAACTACAGCCGTTTCCACCTTATCCACCAGGGCTATTTCCTGGGCTGAGATGGCATTGGGATTCTTGATCACCTCAAACTGCACCAAACGATTGGTTATTTTGTCGGCCTCATCTTCAGTTTCAAAATTCCCTATCATTTTGGGCTGCGCCATCATCAATAATACTACCGCCAAAATCCCACCAGAGACCATCAACCACTTCTTGCCCATCTCTTCCCATTTCATTTTCTGATCCAGAATTTGATTCAGCATCAGACCGGCTAGGCTAACCCAAGCAATGGGCAAAAGCATCAGGATCATTTTAGAATCTCTAAATTTCTTGTACATCGGAAAGTGATGAATGAAAAAATCATTCAATCCCGTCATGTCTTTTACGCTCAAACCCAAAGCAAGCAATGTCGCAGCTAGAAATGCCCACTTGACGTTGTCTTTTAAGAAAACCAATGCGAGTAGCGTAAATACTACAGCGAACCATCCAAAATAAAACGCGCCACCACTGCTGCTTTGCCCGCCCCAATAGGGATCCATAACTTCAACAATTGGCTTAATGTCTCGCTTGATTCCCTTCAAGGACTCTGGCGCATTCATTTTGAAATAACCATTGGATCCGCCAAAAGCATTGGGAAACAAAATACTCAAACGCTCTGCCTTGCCGTAATTGTAATCCAAAATGTAATCTTCTTTTAAACCCACTTGATCTTTGGACTCCTTTTCTTTGTTATCTGCTGTAATGGTCAAATCACTGGTTCCGCGCGTGGTGTATTTGCTATACTCATAGGTAGTGAGTAAATTGCTTGAGCTGGGCAAAATGGCGATAACGGCAGCCAACAGGACCATGACCATTGAAACCGCAGCTTTTTTGAACGCCTTGGACGCTATATCCATTGCCAAAAGCGTCAAGAAAACCAATGCCAATAAAATACCTGCATAGTAGGTCATCTGCAAATGGTTGGCTGTGATTTGACAACCCATGAATAGGGCAAACAAAGCCCAGCCCAAATAAGATTGACTGCGCATCGCATAGATCATGGCGCCTAGCATTGGCGCGATGAAAGCGATGGCCATAACCTTGGCTGTATGACCCGCTCCTAAATACAAAACATTCACCGTTGACAATCCAATGGCCAATCCCATCAACATGGCCACCCATGGTTTTACGCGCAAAAACAAACCCAGAAAATATCCTCCTAGCAATGCAACAAACAAAGTACCCACTGCACCTGGAAGCCCCATTCTAAACAACAAGATAAACCATCTAAAAATATTGGAATTGTGTTCTGTTGAAATTTGATACGCTGGCATTCCACCAAACATACTATCTGTCCACAGCGCCTCCTCTCCTTTCATCATGCGGTAGTCCATGGTTTCCTTGGACATTCCTTTCCAATTATCGATATCCCCTTGTCTCAAATCATATCCATCCATGATTGGAGAGAAGTAAGCCACGGAAACGACCAAAAACAAAACAATGGCCAATACGTGGGGCAAGGAGTTGAGAAGAATTTTTTTCATGGTTATTTATCGTCTTTGATTTCTATATAATCGACATACTCACCAACCGGTGTTTGATTTTTTTTGGGTGAGGGCTGTGCCGTTGCTTGTCTTTGTTGACGTTCAAGCTCTTCACGGGTTTTATTCATGGCGTAATTGACACTCATGCGCGCAATCATTCTTAACAAGTAGCTGATAAAAATGATCCACAACAGTATTCTAATTACCCCCCATAATGATGCTGTATACATCGGGGTTTCAAAAGCCGAGTAGATCATTTCTCCGTTATGGTTAAGTCCTTGAAAATGTCTTCCAAACGTTGTTCCTTCTGATTCATGGTTAGCACTACCCTTCCTTCCTCATTCATTCTTTTGGCAATATCTATCCTATTGTCCATTCCCAATTGAACATCCAACTCCCATTTTAACGGACCAACATTGTTGACTTTTAATACACCAGGAATACTCTTCAAAATTGAATCTTGGATAGGACCATCCAATTCAATGGATATTTTGTTGATTCCACTGGCTTGTTTCAAGTCCTGAATGGACTTATCAGCAATCAATTTTCCGTGGTTGATGATTAGTGCTCTAGAGCAAATGGCTTCTACTTCCTGCATGATGTGCGTAGAGAACATTACTGTTTTCTCTTGACCTACATTCTGAATAAGGTTTCTTATTTCTATCAATTGATTGGGGTCCAGTCCGCTCGTGGGTTCATCCAAAATGAGTACAGCTGGATCATGTATTAATGCCTGAGCCAATCCCACACGTTGGCGGTATCCTTTTGATAAAGCGCCAATGCGTTTGTGTGCCTCTAATCCCAATCCCACACGGTCAATCATTTCATTCACTCTACTTGAAACTTTATCCAAGCGATAAATCCCCGCGATAAATGAAAGGTATTCTTTGACGTACATCTCCAGATACAATGGGTTGTGTTCAGGAAGATAACCGATCAATCTTCTGGAGTCCATACTTTGAGAAACGACATCATAACCATTCACTGAAACTTCACCTTTTGTAGCTGGGATAAAAGATGTGATGATTTTCATCATGGTACTTTTACCTGCACCATTGGGCCCCAAAAAACCCACAATCTGACCCTTTGGAATTTCAAAGGAAACTGCATCTAGGGCCCATTGCGGACCGTATTGCTTGGAAACATTTTTTACGATAATCGACATCTCTTTTCAGCCTTCTCAACAAAGGTAAACGATGAAGAACCTTTTACAAAATGTAAATCTCTGCGTACCTTAGTAAAATGAAAGTGGAACAATGTATTTGGACCGCTGAAGGGCAATGGAGCAATGTATCTCCTGCGCTTGATTCAGCACAGTTGGTTTTTATTTTTATTGGAATCGATTTAAAAAATCAAGACCAATTATTGGCGGATCTTAAAGGTCGATATCCCAATGGCGATCTGATTTTTTGCAGTACAGCCGGTGAAATTGCTGGTGATAAAATATTAGATGAAAGCGCCGTTTGCACGGCCATTCACTTTGAAAAAACCAAAATCAAAATACACCGTCAAGTAATCACAGATTCTGCAGACAGCGCTATGTGCGGTCAAAATATAGCAGATGCATTGACTGCTGAAGATCTCAAAAGTATTTTCATTTTGAGCGAAGGGACATTAACCAATGGCGATTTCCTCATTCAAGGAGTAAATGAGCATTTAAATCAAAAAATACTGGTAACAGGTGGTCTTGCAGGTGATGCAGGAAGATTTACTCAAACTTTTGTTGGTGTAAATGAAGTAGCGCAACCCGGGATCATTGCCGCTGTTGGCTTTTATGGCAATAATATTGAAATTAGTCATGGCTCGCAAGGCGGGTGGTCTGAATTTGGCCCTATACGCTCAGTGACTTCATCCGAGAAGAATGTCCTTTTTACGTTGGACAATACCAACGCTTTGGAATTGTACAAACGATATTTGGGTGAGCGCGCAGAAGAATTGCCCGGGTCAGCATTGCTATTCCCTTTGTGCATTATCAATGATGATGGAACGCAGCTCGTTCGAACAATTCTGAATATCGATGAAAGCACTGGATCAATGACCTTTGCGGGGAATATTCCCCAAAGCTCCAAGGTTCAATTTATGATGGCCAACTTTGACCACTTGATTGAAGGTGCTGAGATGGCGGCAGCAGAAAATGACACGCTTAAAAATCCTTCTTTGGCCATCCTCATTTCATGTGTAGGAAGACGTCTTGTTTTGGGGCAACGCACAGAAGAAGAGCTGGACGCTGTTATTGAGCGAATAGGTGAGGAAACCACATACTGCGGATTTTATTCCAATGGTGAAATATCTCCATTAAAAGATTCTACTACTTGTGCTTTGCACAATCAAACAATGACCATCACCACTTTTAAAGAAGTCTAATGATTCGTTTAGCAATTCTTGGCTCGGGTTCTGGCTCCAACGCGCTGAATATTATTGAAAAATGCAAGGACAGACTAGATGTCAAAGTATCCTTGATCATTTGCAACGTGCCCGGTGCCGGAATTCTTCAACATGCCGAGAACAACGGTATAACAGCCGTTACCATCAGCAACAGTGAACTTCAATCAGAACAATTTCTAGTTGATCTACTTCAGCAGCACCAAATTGATTGGATTATTCTGGCCGGGTTTCTTCGAAAAATTGGACCTCAAATTTGTCAAGCTTATCCCAACAAAATCATTAATATTCACCCTGCGCTTTTGCCTAAGTATGGGGGCAAAGGAATGTATGGTCATTTTGTCCATGATGCCGTTTTTCAGAACAAAGAAAGCCAATCTGGCATAACTATTCATTTTGTGAATGAACATTATGATGAAGGCAACATCATCGCTCAATTCACGGCACCTATCGCCCCAACAGACTTGCCGAAAGACATAGAATCCAAAGTTAGAGCGCTGGAAATAGCGCATTTTCCATCCGTTATTTTCGAAACTGTTTTAAAGTGAAAAAATACATTTTAATTTTTGGTCTTGGCTTACAAACCTTGACCTCCTTTGTATTGGGACAAAAGCCCAATGCTTCCGTCGGTACCATTGATTTTATTCCCGCGTTCTCTTCTCATTACGTTGATGCTCGATCAATTGCAATTTGGCTTCCGCGCGATTATTCACCCAATCAAAAGTACAAGGTGATTTATCTGCATGATGGCCAAAACCTTTTTGATGCCAATATCACTTGGAACCAACAAGAGTGGAATATCGATGAACACCTGCAGCACCTAATAGATGAGCATAACATCGAACCTTGCATAGCTGTAGGGATTTGGAACAACGGAGCCAAGAGACATGTGGAGTATTTTCCACAAAAACCATTTGAATCCTTGGAAGAACATTTTCAAGATTCATTGATTCAAGAAACCAAAAGAAATCCAGAAACTCCCATGTTTACCGGAAAAATCTACTCTGACTCTTATCTATTGTTCATCACAAAAGAATTAATTCCGTACATCCGAGTCCACTACAATACCAGTGACAAAGCCAAAGACTGTATTATTGCTGGTGCTAGCATGGGTGGGCTTATATCCTGGTACGCAGCATTGGAATATCCCAATCACTTTGGAAATGCTGCCTGCTTCTCTACCCATTGGCCAGGAATTTGGCCGCAAGATGATCCCAAAAGAAAAATATTTACCACTTTTCTAAATTACGCAAAGCAAAAAACATCTAAAAAAACGCATTGGTATTTCGACCATGGCACGGAAGGCCTTGATCAATACTATGAGCCCTATCAAAAAGCCATTGACCAATTGTATGGCGACCATCAACATTTCAAGAGCCTCGTATTTGAAGGATTTGATCATAGTGAAAAAGCATGGTCGCATCATTTCGAACAAGCCATCATCCATTTATGGAAATAAAAAAAGGGAGCAAATGCTCCCTTTATAATCTGATTTGAAAGGATTATTTTTCAATCACCAATCTCTTGGTCATTTCTTTTCCATTCCATTTTACGTTCACCATGTACAATCCAGAAGCCCAATCGTTGGCTACAGGAACTTCAATCAACTTACTTCCTTCAGAGAAATAAGTAGAAGACCATACACGAGCACCCAAGTTGTTGTATACTTCTACTTTGGCTTCAGTTTCCATAGCTTCTTGGCCAATGATGGTAAAAGTACCCTCCATCACTGGATTTGGATAAATGGCAACATCCGAAGAACCAAAATCTACTAATCCAGCTGTTTGATTCTCAGCCAATAAATCCATTCCACTATTGCCTACTGTTCTCAAACATTCTGTGCTTCCCCATTCTCCCATGTTTCCACTAGCATGGACTGCTCTTACACGAACATTGTAGACTTTGCCAGGACCCATGCCAGGAACGTTGTTCAAGAACAATACACTGGCATAATTGGCCGTGTTGGCAAAAACTGCAGGAGCTGGAGATGGCAAAGTTTGGGTAAATTCCCATTGATAATACAACGCTCCACAAACAGCGCGGCTCATGGATATCGGCTGATTTGTGGCTTTTAACGCTGGACAACGATCCGCTAAACGAAGCGAGGTAGTAGGTTCAGCATTCAAAGTCAAAGAGCATGTAGAAGTTGGTTCAGCGATAATTGAGCTGAAGTTACCGGCAGCATCAGGTAATGAATAAACCACGCCTACATTCAATGCGTAGTTGATTGGACTTCCAGTATTGTTTGGCGCAACCAATGTTCCCAAACGAGCGATTACCGTGCCGCTGTTTGGTGTTGTATAGGTATAAGCCGCATAATTCAAATTGACATTGTTCTGAGATGCTGATAACATATTGATGCTGTAGCTTGTTGCGTTAGCACGATATGCTACTTTGTAGCTGCTGCATACACTTGTATAAATTCCCGTTCCGTTTGAGTAATAGTTGTCACAAGTTGATTCCACAAAATGATGAAAACAGATTTTTGCAGAGTTATTAGAAGTTCCGCTATTTCTGTGCAAGGCAACATAATATGCTTGACCAACTTCCAACTGATCGTAAATCAAAGTTTGGTTTCCCGAAGTAACTTCATTTTCAGAGGTAATCAATTCCAAGCACCCGTTATTATCTCTGAACAATTGTAAAGTGTTATTTCCTGTTGCAGCGGACAATCCAACACGTAATGCGTTATATTGTGCAGTTAACGCATACCACAAATCAGGTCCGTCACCATCAATGACTGGAGAGTCAGCACCATTATTCAAATTGGCCGAGAACATATTTCCTGCAACACAAACAGGATAAACATTGGTGTTGACATTTACTAATGAAATAGATCCTGGAGTTAAACCCTCGTCAATTTGACCATTACAGTTGTCATCTGCACCATTGCATATTTCAACGCCTGGAGCCGAACAAGAACCATCATCCTGAGTTGCAAACTCATTAAAATTACAAGCGGTAGGATCTGTACAGCCCAAAACCTCAAGCTCGTCGCACACACCGTCTTGGTCTGCATCGTTATTGCAAGATCCTTGACAATCGACATACTCGTTTTCTGGATAAGTACAAGAATTGTCTCCATCGGTAGCATCTGGGTTGTAATTACAAGCCAAATCATCGATACATCCAACAATCTCCAATTCGTTGCAGATGCCATCTTGATCTGTGTCATTGTTACATGTACCAAAACAATCCACAAAATTGTTCTCAGGGTAAGCACATGAATTATCGCT
Source organism: Crocinitomicaceae bacterium (assembly GCA_040375215.1). Taxonomy (GTDB): domain Bacteria; phylum Bacteroidota; class Bacteroidia; order Flavobacteriales_D; family Sanyastnellaceae; genus CAMCTV01. The sequence continues at coordinate 7,616 of JBEISW010000054.1, forward strand.
GTCTGTGGCGTCTTGATTATAGTTACAAGCAACAGAATCGGTACATCCGGCAACTTCGATTTCATTGCAGACTCCATCCTGGTCCGTATCATTGATACATGAACCATCACAATTCAAATAATCTTGCGAAGGATAAGTACATGAATTGTCATTGTCTGTTGCTTCAGCACTAAAGTTACAAGAGACCGAGTCGGTACAACCCGGCACCTCAAATTGATTACAAACACCGTCTTGGTCATCATCATTGATACAAGAGCCGTCACAATTCAGATATTGTTGGGTTGAATAAGTACACGAACCATCATTTTGTGTTGCAAGTTCATTATAATTACATGCCAGTGTGTCTGTGCATCCTTCGACACTGCATGTGATTTGAACACCGTCGCAATTGTCATCTATGCCATTATCGCAAATTTCCTCTGCCATAGGATTAACATTGGCATCTGTATCATCACAATCGCCCGCCTCTACTGACAAGCCTACTTCCAATTCACAAGCTTCAATTACGCTTCCAGCGTCACCGTATCCATCGCTGTCAAGGTCAACGAAGAAAATAGAACCTTGCCCCTCGTCGATAACTTCGTTGCAATTATCATCCAATTGATTGCATATCTCGCTAGCACCCGGATTAATCATTGCATCGTCATCGTTACAATCTGTAGGTTCATCGCTATAACCAGCTGGCATAGCACAAGTATCAAGTGTATTATTGAAGCCTGCATAACCATCTCCGTCGACATCAGCGTAATAAGTCATGGCTATATTTTCATCAATGCTTCCATCGCAATTATTATCAATACCGTCACAAAGCTCAACAGCCTCAGGATTGATTTCTGCATTGTTGTCATCACAATCTAAATCCACAGTGAAGCCATCGTTATCCAAATCATTGTCTGCTTCGGGTTGCTGAAAGCCTTGGGTCAAAATAATATCGCCACCTGAAAGGGTGGTAACAAAAGTTTCACCTACACTCCATGAAACATACGTCCCATTGACTGTTGCAGCATTACCTGCTGAAACAATCGCGGTAGGTGAAAAAGACTGAGCCGTCATGAAAATTGGGGCCAAGACGACAAAAATACAAGTGAAAATATTTTTCATAAGCTGAATAATTGGTGGCAATTTAATAAAAATATTTGAGTTTTAAAAGAAATTTTACAATTTTCCAAATCTTCCCTTTTTAAAAACATTTCTAATTACGGGATTGCTTTTTCTCAATTTTCGCTGCTCTTCTTCAGGCATTTCTAGGATATCCTTACATTCTTTTGAACAACAATTGCTATAATTTTCCTTGCAATCTGGACATTGTATAAATAGTATGTGACAGCCCAAATTGGCGCAATTGGTATGCATGTCATATGGGGAACCGCATTGATGGCATTGCGCTATTACATCATCGGAAATCCTTTCTGCCAGTCTTTCATCAAACACAAAATTTACCCCTTTGAACTTATTCCTCAGACCATTCTGCTTTGCATCTCTGGCGTATTTGATGATTCCTCCCTCCAAATGGTAAACATTTTTAAAACCCAAATGCTTCATATATGCAGAAGCCTTTTCACAACGAATTCCACCAGTGCAATACATCACCAAATTCTTGTCTTTATTATCCTTCAGCAGGTCTTCCGCCAATTGTAATTCCTCTCTAAAAGTGTCTACATCTGGTAGGATTGCGCCTTCAAAATGTCCCACTTCACTTTCATAATGATTGCGCATATCCACCAATATGGTGTTTGGATCATCCGTCAATTGATTAAACGCCTCAGCGTTCAAATACTCTCCTGTATTGGCTGGATCAAACGAATCATCATCCAAACCGTCTGCAACAATCTTTTTCCGCAATTTAACTTTAAGCATGTAAAAACTGTGAGAATCATCCGCCACAGCTGTGTTCAATCTGATTTGATTCAATTCAGGAACCGCAAACAAATACGTTTTGAACGCCTCAAAGTTCTCAGTTGGAACAGACATTTGGGCATTAATTCCTTCTGAAGCAATATACACCCGACCAAGCACACCCAATAAATAAGCTTTTTCATAGAATTGATCTCGAAACTCACTTGGATTCTGAATTTTAAAATACTTATAAAAAGATAGCGTGGTCCTTGGAATATTGTCCTTGGCCATATGCGCCTTTAGGATTCTCCTATCCATTAAATTGTAAAGTCTTTTCATAACGGGTATAAGTGTAAATTATACATGCGCAAAACTACACCACGCATCAAAAAAAAAGGCCCTTTCGGGCCTTTTAGTCAGAAAAAATGATTAATATCTGTATTGATCATTTTTAAACGGTCCTTCTACTGCAACGCCAATGTATTCAGCTTGCTCCGTAGTTAAAACCTCCAATTCTACTCCAATTTTAGCCAAATGCAAATGAGCTACTTTCTCATCCAAGTGCTTGGGTAAGACGTAAACTTTGTTTTCGTATTTATCGTGATTCTGCCACAATTCCAATTGAGCCAACGTTTGATTGGTGAATGAATTACTCATTACAAAAGAAGGATGACCTGTGGCACAACCCAAATTCACCAGACGACCTTCAGCCAAAACAATGATGTCCTTGCCGTCTATGGTGTACTTGTCAACTTGTGGTTTAATGGTATCCTTGGTATTGCCGTAATTGTCGTTCAACCAAGCCATGTCAATTTCATTGTCAAAGTGGCCAATATTACAAACAACAGCATTGTGCTTCATGTTTTTAAAATGACGATCAACGATGATTTGGTGATTTCCTGTTGCCGTAACAACGATATCGGCCTCTGCAATGGCAGTATCCATCCTCTTGACTTCATAACCTTCCATCGCCGCCTGCAAAGCGCAGATTGGATCAATTTCCGTCACAATCACACGTACACCTGCATTTTTTAAAGAATCTGCTGATCCTTTTCCAACATCACCATATCCAGCAACAACGGCTACTTTACCTGC
>JBEISW010000031.1:0-13221 GCA_040375215.1 Crocinitomicaceae bacterium
AAGATATATTTTGAGATAAAGCTTTCCTCGTGATGTCCGTGATCGTGTGAATGTGCTCCCATTTCTCTCTGTCTATTTTTTAATTAATTGATGCCATTGTTTTTGTAGTGTCCGCTGCTGGCGTGGCAGGGGCTTCCTCTTTCTTCTCATTCTTGTCTCCACCAAAAGTCTTTTGCTCTGCCAACCAAGCCGCATAATCTTCAGGAGTATCAACTACCACTGTCATCTTCATGTTGAAGTGAGCAGCTCCGCATACTTTGTTACACAACAAGATGTAATCAAATTTATCGTTTCCAAGCTTTTGTCTCATCTCAGCTGTTGTGATGGTAGGCTTCATTTTAAATCGTGTTGGAACACCTGGAACTGTATTCATCTGGGCTCTAAAATGAGGCATATAAGCTGAGTGAATTACATCTTGTGAACGGAAAACAAATTCAATCTCTTGGCCAACTGGAATATGAAACTCTCCCTTTACCAATTTATCATCCGCTCCGGCTTTCCATTGGCTGATACCATTCAACTCATTCTCCTTCAAGTCCAAGATGCGTTGCTTGTGACGCTTTAGCTTATACAACTGATCTTCCAAACTCTCCATGTAACTGTCTGGCATTGTTCCCTCAGCCTTACCGTTGGCAATAGCTTTTTCGGTTTGTTCAAGGTTGTGATCTATTTCAGCCAATTTAGCGGCTACACCTTCCTCGGTGACCAATCCCAATCCGTTGGTTGTTCCAATCAAATTGAAATCAGCTGCACCAAAAACTTTGTTCTCTCCAGGATAACGAGCAGTCCAGTCAAACTGCTTTGAGTACAACTCAATTTGCATGGCATCAGCGGATGCAGCACCTGTCATATTGTTCCAAGTGATCAATCCGTATACGATGATGAAAGCCATCGTAACACCTGGTACTAAAGTCCAAATCATCTCCAAACGGTTATCATGAGCAAAGAACTTTGCTCTTCTGGCTGGATTGAATCTGTACTTATTGGCAAATGTGAACAAGAAATAATTGACAATGAAAAATACGATAGTAATCATCCAAATGTTCACCGACATCAATTTATCCACAGCAACACCATGTTCTGATGCTGATTCAGGAAGATAATCTCCATACTTCACATAGAGATAGATTGTTCCTGCAAAAAACGCTATCATCCATACGATCCATGCATTTGCATTCAATCGATTGTCTGCTGCAGTTATTTCCTCTTCACGTGTATTTCTCAAACTGCGAGATAAGTCATACACTTTTGTCAATTGCGCAATTGCGATAATTGCCAAGACCAACACTAAAAGAATGAATAGATTCATTGTTTTTCTTTTTTACTTTCCTACTTAATCGTTAAATGCTGTGGTGCTCACTTTCTTCCAAGAACGGATGTTTCACTGGAATCAAGTTGGCTTTGGTCAACGCTGTTGTAAACATGCGGACAAATAAACCTAAAAAACCAATAAACAAACCAAATTCAAACCAATATGTGAAAGTTTCATGTCCATGATTGGTTCCTGGAATAACAGCCAAGTACAAATCAAAGAAGTGAGACACAAAAATGATAACACCCACACGGGTCAAATACTTGGTGTTGCGCTTGGCGTCACGTGACAACAATACATAAAAGGGCACCACAAAGTTCACAAAGAAAATGGTCCACATCATACCCATGTAATGCTCATAGCGCTCTTGGAAATAAGTCACCTCTTCTGGAATATCTGAATACCAAATCAACATGTATTGGCAGAACCACAAGTAACTCCACAACATAGAAATAGCAAAAATCCATTTTCCCAAGTCATGAATATGAGAATCATTCAAATTTTGGAAATAACCCAAATTTTTCATCCAAACAATAGACAATGTTGCAAAGATCATGGTAGTCACCCACATTCCTGAGAAGATATACCAACCATACATGGTAGAATACCAGTGCGTATCAATACTCATCAATACATCCCAAGACATGGTAGAAGAGAATACCGCAAAGAAAACCAAGAATACAGCACTCTTGCGGTATTGCATGTAGTGCAAAATGGTACCGCCCTCTGTATCTTCTTGCATAGACCACTCACGGAACTTACGTGAGAAGTAAATGAAAACACCAGCATACGCCAACATTCTCAACCAAAAGAACCATGCAGACAAATAGGGTTTCTTATTGGCAATGATCTCATCATAGGCCGGTGAATTGACGTCGTGCAATTCTGGATCCATCCAATGATACAAATGATTTAGGTGAAATTGTCCTGCAAGAACAACCAACAAAACAATCCCTACACCGACAGGAATAAACTGAAACATAGCTTCAAAAACGCGCTTCACCATAGCTGACCAAGCAGCCTCTGTTGCGTATTGCAATGCATAAAAGAACATCGCTCCTAACGAAATGGCAAAGAAAAAGAAACCATTGATTAAGATATTGGCCCACCAATATTGATGGTGCTCTGTATGGTCAACAAACCAACCGCCAATCAAGGCAGCCAAACCAATACCCATACCGATGTTGGTCCATTTGCTGACCCCACTCGGAATTTGAAATTGTAATTTATCTTGTGTCATAATGGTCTATCAATTAAGGTTTGGCAGTTTCTGTTGTTTCCGAAGCAGGAGCAGCTTCAACGGCCGCCAACACCACCATATCATTTTTGTCAAAAGTTGGTGCAGGAACTCCCTTTTGCAGGCACTTCACATATTCCACAACCTGCCAACGTTCAAGTTTTGACATTTGCGAAGCGTGAGAACCCATCAAACCTTTACCATGGGTAATGGAATGGTACATTTTCCCTTCTGACAAATCTTTCAATTTTCCTGGATAATCAGGTGCAATGATTTTTCCATTTGCTGAAATTGCACCATCGCCTTTTCCTTCTTTACCATGACAATGTGCGCACATCTTTTGGTAAATCTCAGCACCTTTTTCAATGTTCACTTTATTGCTCAACAATGGAGACTTCACCTCAGCAGCAGCGCGCTCATAATCTTCAGGTGTGTTTTTCAATGCATAAGGCATAATCATGAATGATGCTCCTGCAGAGGTCAACTTCTCTGCACGTTTCATGTCGGATTCAATGAATGGAACAGTACCGGCAGCGGGCTTTCTGGACAACTTGGTTACCACACCTGCATCTGATTTCTGCTGCCATGTCCAATCCATGTGCTTGTTGCTTCCATAATCAACGTATGCCTCCAATGCTGGAGAGCGATACATGTCAGGCATGTATTCATAACCAGCAGAGTTTGGATCCACGCGGCATGAAGTAACTGCCAACACTACAGACAAAGCTGCTGTAATTTTAATCAAGGGGCGCTTCATAATCAATAATTCTTTATGCTTAATTCATAAACATCTGTTGTGTTGATCAAAGCCTCAATATCAGACTCTGACATACCACCGTTTTGTTCAGTGGTAATTTCCATCACAAACTTATCATCTGTGGTTCTAGGATCTGGGTTGCTGGCTGGCATTCCTGGTAAAGTACCATTGCGCAACAAATAAGTCAACACCATTCCGTGTGCTCCACAAAACACTGAAAATTCAAAAATGATTGGAACAAATGCTGGAGCATTCTCAATCCATGAAAAACTTGGCTTACCACCAATATTCATAGGCCAATCGTGAATCATAAAATACCAAGTTCCCAAAATGGCCAATGCTGTTCCGGTTGAAGCATACATGAAAGAGGCAATAGCCAAACGTGTACGCTTAACGCCAATAACAGGATCCAAACCGTGAACAGGAAATGGAGAGAACACGTCTTTTACACGAATTCCTTTTGCAACCAATGCACGTGCACCGTCCATCAACTTTTGGTCGTCATCGTACATTACGTGAAATACTTTATTTGCCATGGTTGTTTTTTATACCAATTAGTGTTTTTCTGCTTCTTTTTTATAAGACTCTCCGCTCATCTTCAAGATAGTCTTCAACTCATTCAAAGCCAATACTGGGAAGTAACGAGCGAACAACAAGAACAATGTGAAGAAAATTCCGATAGTACCAATGAACATTCCTACATCAATTCCTGATGGGTGGAACTCACCCCAAGCACCAGGAACGTAATCACGGTGAATAGATGTTACGATGATTACAAAACGCTCGAACCACATACCAATGTTTACTACGATTGACAAAACGAATGTCGCAGCCAAATTGGTACGAATCTTCTTGAACCAGAACAACTGTGGGCTGATTACGTTGCATGTCATCATCATCCAATATGACCAACTGTATGGACCAGAGAAACGGTTGATGAAAGCATATGCTTCATATTCCACGCCACTGTACCAAGAGATAAACAACTCAGTCAAGTAAGCCACACCTACAATTGAACCTGTTACAATGATAACGATGTTCATGTACTCAACGTGCTTTACGTGAATGTATGATTCCAATCTCATTGTTTTACGCATGATCAACAACAAAGTCAATACCATCGCAAATCCTGAGAAAATCGCCCCAGACACGAAGTAAGGAGGGAAGATAGTGGTGTGCCATCCTGGTACAACTGAGGTAGCAAAGTCCATCGATACAATCGAGTGAACCGAGAATACCAAAGGAGTGGCGATACCTGCCAATACCAATGAAACTTCTTCAAAACGTGTCCAGTTTTTGGCACGACCAGACCAACCAAAACTCAAAATGCTGTAGAAGCGCTTCATGCCTGGCTTCACCATTCTGTCGCGGATGGTAGCGAAATCTGGAATCAAACCGATATACCAGAACACCAATGACACCGAGAAATAAGTGGAGATCGCAAATACGTCCCACATCAAAGCAGAGTTGAAGTTGGGCCAAAGAGATCCAAACTGATTAGGCAATGGCAATGTCCAATAAGCCATCCATACACGTCCCATGTGGAATACAGGGAAGATTGCGGCCATAATTACCGCAAAGATGGTCATCGCTTCTGCAGAACGGTTGATGGCCATTCTCCAACGCTGACGGAACAGCAACAACACAGCAGAAATCAAAGTTCCCGCGTGACCGATACCTACCCACCAAACGAAGTTGGTGATATCCCACGCCCAACCTACTGTCTTATTCAATCCCCATGCACCGATACCGGTTGCCACAAGGTATGCTATGCAACTCAATCCATAAATGGCAATAACTGCCGCAATGGTGATTGCTATTTTCCACTCACGAGGTGCTGGTCCTTCAATGGGTCCACAAATGTCCTTCGTGATGTCATGATAGGTCTTGTGACCTAAGATGAGCGGTTGACGGATAGAAGCTTCTTTTAACATAGGATTTTATTATGCTTCGGTTTCAATGTTTCTAACTTTTGTCATGTAGTAGATATTGGGTTGAATACCTACTTCTTCTAACGCGTGGTAAGAACGGTTGTTCTTAGAGCGTGATGTATTCTCACTTGCAGTGTCATTCAAATCACCAAACACGATTGCGTGTGTAGGACAAGCTTCTGCACATGCAGTAACAATTGCTCCATCTGCCACCACTTCTCCGCGCTTCTTGGCATCAATCTTACCAGCTTGGATACGCTGTTGACACATGCTGCATTTCTCCATTACACCACGGGTACGAACCGTAACATCTGGATTCAATACCATACGCATGGTCTCATCCTGTGATGGATTGAACTTGGCAAACTTATCGTTGGTCACATAGTTGAACCAATTGAAGCGACGAACTTTATATGGACAGTTATTGGCGCAATAACGTGTACCAATACAACGATTATAGGCCATATTGTTCAAACCTTCATTGCTATGTGCAGTAGCAGCAACTGGACAAACCGTCTCACATGGAGCGTGGTTACAGTGCTGACACATCATCGGCATGTGCACAGTTTGAGGATTCTCAGTTGGAATTTCCATGTCGCCGTAGGCAGCTATGGTTCCCATTTGCTTATTCTCTTTGGTTTCTTCCAAAGTAGCAAAATCAGAAGAGAAATAACGATCGATGCGCATCCAATGCATATCGCGGTGACGACGAACCTCGTCTTTTCCTACAACAGGAACATTGTTCTCTGTGTGACATGCAGTGATACAAGCACCACAACCAATACAGCTAGTCAAATCGATGGTCATTCCCCATCGGTGACCTACATTCTCTACTGGATGCTCTGCCCACAAATCCATATCTCTTACAGGAACACGATCTCCCTTGGCTGTAATCTCTCCATCACCATTGACATCATGGTGCACAGGCAATGTGTTTGCTGTATTCCAAGAAGCCTTTCCTTTTTCAGCTGACTTCTCTTTCAAATAGGCAGCCAATGAAGTTTCTTTCACCACAGAATCACGACCCATTACGGTGCTGTGCAACTGAGTGGATGCCATTGGGTAGCTCTCGTTGATTGACTCTACAGTAACATCAAAAGATGAATACATTCCTTTGTTAATCAAAGCAAATGCATTCTTACCAATGGTCATGCGCTTGTCTCCATCCATGATGTAATCACCATCACCATCCACTTGATAAGCGGCCTTTCCGATAACTTCATCATTGGCCCCACGTCCGTAGCCCAAAGCAATACTAACCGTACCTCTTTTTTGACCCGGTGTTGCAACTGCAGGAAGAACTATCTCCTTTCCATTCGCTACTACTTTCACCAATGAAGAATCCTCTTGCTCACCAATGTATAGGTTCAAGCCCATATCCTTCATATCCGCAGGAGCCATGGCAACATAGTTGTCCCAGGTTACTTTGGTAATAGGATCTGGTGTTTCATGCAACATTGGGTTATTGGCATGATTACCAACACCTAAGTTTACAGAAGTGTACAAAGACATCTCCCATTTACCACCTTTTTTGTTGGCAATCTTGGATAAACTATCACTCACAGTAACGTTAGCTGTGCTTGCTGTTGGCAAGACTGCAGCTACTGCCGCCATTGCTGATGCTGTTTCAGCATCCACTTGCTCAACAGCAGGAGCTGTATTTGATGCAAATGTTCCGTTGTGAACCGCTGAATACCAATTGCTATCTGAGTCCATCATGGCTGGAGTATATCCAGCATTGAAAGTCATTCTCAAATAGTCATAATAACTTGTATTGTTTCCAGACCAAGCCAAATAATTCTGACCGGCTGGTCGTGTGTTGTAAAGAGGATTGATGGTAGGTTGAACCAAATCAGTTCTACCCGCCACTGCACTTAGGTCATCCCAAGATTCCAATTGATGGTGATCAGGCGCTAAGAAATTATACATTGCTCCAGTCTCATCAGCAAACAATGCCGTAGAAACCTTGGTTTTTACCTTTGACATGGCATTGCCAAAATTCAAATGAGCCAAGTTGTATACGGGGTTACAACCATGAACAATCAAAACATCCACAGCACCGGCGTTCATTTCAGCTACCAAAGCTTCCACTTCTCCGTCGTTTCCTGCAAACAAATTCAAATGTTTGGTCATATCAATCGTTGAACCGTAATTGTTCAACATTTGATTGATGGCGATGGCCACTTTTTGAGCATCTACGTCATTGCTTCCAGCTACAACCAATGATTTTCCTGCACTGGCTTTCAATTCAGCAGCCAACTTAGTAAACACCGAAGATTCAATGCCCTCTACTTGTGCTTTAGAACCTGTCAAAGCATTGTAGATAGCGGCTAAAACCTGACCTTCTTGTGATGGCTTAATAGCAACACGAACGTCTGCATTTGAACCCGTCAAAGACATATTGGACTCAAACTGATAATGCTTACTCATGTCACCGTTTTCTGGACGGCGACCTTCTGCATAAGCACCCTGATACAAATTTGAGGTCAACCAAGAACCCAAGAAATCAGCAGCAACGCTAACAATGACTTGTGCCTTTTCAAAGTTGTATTGTGGCACAACGGCTTTACCAAAGGCATCTTGATTGGCTTTGGTCATACCGAAATAAGAAACCACATCGTATTGAACATGCTTTACTTTTCCAGCAAAATGATTGCTGAATGCGTTTATAGCATTCTTTGTTGTTTGACTGGCAATGGTGTTGGATATAACTCTAACATTCTTGGCAGCGGACAACAATTCCATCATTTCTTTGTCCAAATTGGACCAAGTAGTATCTGCAGTTCCTGCTTTAGGGCCTTTTAGACGGTCTTCATCGTAAATCTCTAAAACAGAAGCGTTGATGCGCGCGTTGATTGCACCCTTAGCCATACCAAAGGATTTGTTGCCTTTGATAAAAATAGGACGCCCTTCACGGGTTTTTACCAAAATGTTGGCGTAATCTACACCATCATAATAAGTAGTGGCATAGAAGTTAGGAATTCCTGGAGTGATATCCTCTGGCTTAACCACGTAAGGAATACTCTTCACTACAGGAGCCTCACAAGCAGCTAAAGTAGCTGCTGCGACACTGAATCCCATGAATTTCAAGAAATCACGACGTCCAGTGTTGGCCTTGGATAATTTCTCATCTGCAAAAGCATTTAATCCATTGCTTGCAGGAGCAAACTCGTGAGAAACTGCTTCTTGGAAAGATTCGCGATTGCTGAACTCTTCCAAGCTGGTCCAATATTTTTTATTGTTACTCATGTTCGTAGATCCTAAAAAATTAATAGTGACACTTACCACATTCCCATCCGCCCATTTCCTTCACGGTAACCTCGCCATCTTCCATGATGTCTTTCAAGGTACGCTTTCCTACAGCAGATGATTTGAAACGCTTGTGCATTTCTTCATAATAGTCAGAACTGGCCAAATCAATGTTGGCTTTATTGTGACACTCGATACACCAACCCATAGTCAAAGTTGGCTTTGACAATTTGATCAAACCAACCACATCTTCTTGGGCATTGATTTCCTCAACGGGGGCCAAACGACCCACATTATACGTTTGAACAGGGCCATGACATTGCTTACAATCCAATTTAGCACCTGTAACGTGTAAACTATGGTTGAAATTAACGTGGTCTGGCAAATTGTGAACCTTGTTCCACTGTATAGGCTTTTGTTCATAGTTGTCAATGTATTGACCAGTAGCAGGATCAAAACCAATGGCAGCATAAATTTTTGCAATTTCCTTTTCACCTGAAATTGCGCCTTTCTTAATTCCCTTGTGACAATTCATACAAACATTGACAGAAGGAATTCCAGCATGCTTTGACTTGGATGCTGAAGAGTGACAATACTGACAATCAATTTCATTTTGGCATGCGTGAATATTATGAGAGAACCAAACTGGTTGATTTGGCGTGTACCCTTGGTTGATTCCAATGCGGTAAAGCTTTTGGTAACCCACAACACCCAGATATAAGAATATAAATAAACCAATAATTCCAACAAACTTTTTATTGGCCCACATCCACGATTTTGCAGACTGCCAATAGGTCTTGTCTTCTACTGGAGCCAAACCATCACGTTCGTGAACGGCTTGTTTCAATGACTTTGAGATGTTGGCAGCAGATGCTCCAATAATAGCCAAAATCACACCTACAATAATCCACCAAATGGTAGTACTATTATCATTGTCTCCAGCAAACTCTTCGGCAATTTTATCATCTATTGTCGGACACTTCTCCGCCAGCGCTGCTGCCGCGCCTTTGTCCGCACCACCAGCACCACCACCAGACTTAACATAAGCCATGATGTCCTTGATCTCAGCTTCATCAACAGCTTGTGCAGCCATCCAACCAAACTGAGAAACATACTTGTCCACCAAACCCTTGATATAAGGATCTCCTGAACCAGCAGCTGCTTGAGGATTCTGGATCCACTTAATCAACAAGGCGTCTTTTCCCGCCCAACGCTGATCAATGCCCTTAAGTCCGGGTGCAGCAAGTACTTCTTCTGTTATCTTGTGACAAGAAGCACAGTTTGCCTTGAACAATTTTTCACCATTTGCAGCATCGCCACCCTCATGAATAGAGGCATAAGCATGCTGTACACTCATTCCTACCATCAGCACCGCGGCGATGAGTAGTCTAAAAAATCTTTTCGAAAAGCCTGTCATTTCTAGGATTTTACAATTTTTCCAATTTGGAATCAAGCGCAAAAATAACCACAGACGTATATCATAGAACTGTCATGAGACGCATTTTTCTAATTTAAAATGATTCTAAATAAAAAAAAATTCACAAGATTTCACAGAATGCTGATTTTGTGTGCTTTGTGTCTTTTTTTGCGCGATATTAACTTAACAGCGTGAAAAAAAACTACCTTTGAAACATGACTGGGATGCGCCAATTTTTTTGTGGGTTTATGGCTTTGTTTTTATTTCAAGCCGCTATGTCTCAACCCAATTTGTCTTCTGAAACAACTTCTGGAAATGTCACTTGGAAAGTACCCACTGGAGTGCATGAATTGGAAATGAAATCCAGAAAGCTAACTGAACAACCAGGTTATAGAATTCAGATTTTCATCGGGAACTTAGACGATGCTAAAAAATTCAGACAAGACTATATCTTCAATCATCCAGGATCATTGGTTTATCTGTCACAAAACATTCCAGATCATGTCCTCAGATTGGGAAATTACCTTTCCAAAACAGAAGCTAGAGAGGCATTAAAGGACGTTCGAAGAGAAATTCCATCGGCATTTATCGTGGACGACATGGTTGAGCCGCCCCGAATAGAAATCAATCCTAACGGTCAAAAAGATTGATAATCGTCAGTCTTATCAAAAAATCGAAACTTTACATTTGAAAAAATAATTTTTCATGCCCATCTATCATCAATTGGGAAATATCCCACACAAAAGACATACAGTATTTCCCAAGTCCTCTGGCGGAATACATTACGAACAGCTTTTTGGTACCGAAGGATTCAGTGGTACAGCTTCCCTTCTCTATCACCTTCACCGTCCAACCATGATTCAATCCATTGGTGGAGCCGAGGACGTACAACCTAAAGCTGCTGTGGACAAAAACATAAGCCCATACATGATCAAAGGGTTCCAGGCTAAGCCCACAGAAGATTTTTTGGAAAGTCGAAAAGTTGTTATGTTTAACAACGATTTACACATCAGTGTTGCCGCTCCCACTGAAAGTATGACAAAATACTTTTACAAGAATGCGGATGCGGATGAGGTGATTTTTGTGCACCAAGGCACAGGAAAACTGCGCACGTTATTGGGTAACATCACTTTTGGATATGGCGATTACTTGGTTGTCCCTAGAGGGATGATTTATCAAATAGAATTTGACACGCCTGATAATCGTCTGTTGATCATTGATAGCTTTAGTCCAATTGTCACACCTCATCGCTACCGCAATGAGTTTGGTCAATTGTTGGAACACTCTCCTTACTGTGAAAGAGACATCAGAAGACCGCAAGATTTGGAAACCCATGATGAGCTGGGTGAGTTTACGATGAAAATTAAAAAACAGGGAGTAATGCACACCTTGGTATATGCTAGTCATCCTTTTGATGTAGCAGGTTGGGACGGATACAATTATCCGTTCGCATTCTCTATCCATGATTTTGAACCTATTACTGGACGTGTGCACATGCCGCCTCCCATTCATCAGACTTTTGAGGGACATAATTTTGTGATATGCTCATTCTGTCCTAGACTTTATGATTATCATCCTCAGTCCATACCCGCTCCATATAATCACAGCAACATTGACTCCGATGAAGTCTTGTATTATGTGGATGGTGATTTTATGAGTAGGAATCATGTCGAGAAAGGTTTTTTAAGTTTGCATCCTGGAGGTATTCCACATGGACCTCATCCGGGAGCATACGAGCGGAGCATTGGTCAAAAAGAAACCCTTGAATTGGCTGTGATGGTTGACACCTTTAAACCACTCCAATTAACACAAGAAGCAGTTGACTGGAGTTTAGAAAATTATGTACAATCTTGGTTAGAAAAATAAATTATGATAACAGACAATACATCTTTGAAACTTGAAAAAGTCTTTAAAAACGCGCAAGACTTTTTGCCCCTTTTGGGAACAGATTACGTAGAATTATACGTAGGCAATGCCAAACAAGCTGCCTATTATTACATGAGCGCGTGGGGATTTAAACCTGTCGCTTATGCAGGTTTGGAAACGGGCTCAAAAGACCGCGTTTCCTATGTGTTGGAACAAGGAAAAATTCGCTTGGTATTGACCTCTCCATTGCAACAGGATGGGCCAATCAATGCCCACATCAACGCCCATGGTGATGGTGTTAAGGTGGTAGCGATTTGGGTGGATGATGCGACCTACAGCTGGGAACAGACAACCCAGAGAGGAGCGGTGAGTAACATGGAACCTGTTGTTCTTAAGGACAAAGATGGCGAGGTGGTTATTTCTGCTATTCATACATACGGAGAGACCTTACACTATTTCATCGAAAGAAAAAACTACACTGGTGTTTTTCTACCCGGATTTCAGCCTTGGAAACCTGATTTTGAAACAACTGGTGCAGGACTTTTGTTTATAGACCACATGGTGGGCAACGTAGGATGGAATGAAATGAATACCTGGGTAGACTTTTATGCTAAGGTGATGGGCTTTACCCAGTTGGTCAGTTTTGACGACAAAGATATCAGTACGGAGTATACCGCTTTGATGAGTAAGGTGATGGCCAATGGCAATGGTAGAATCAAATTCCCTATCAACGAACCAGCTGAAGGGCGCAAGAAAAGCCAGATAGAAGAATACATTGACTTCTATAATGGCGCAGGCGTGCAGCACATTGCTGTTGCAACCGATAACATCATCGAAACCGTAAAAAGATTAAAAGCCGGCGGTGTTGAATTTCTTTACGTTCCACCATCCTACTATGACGATGTATTGGATCGCGTTGGACAAATAGATGAAGATTTGGCTCCTTTGAAAGAATTGGGTATTTTGATTGACCGTGATGATGAAGGATACTTGTTGCAATTGTTCACGAAACCTGTATTGGACAGGCCCACGATGTTTTTTGAGATCATTCAAAGAAAGGGTGCTCAAAGTTTTGGTAAGGGAAATTTCAAAGCTTGTTTGAATCCATTGAGCGCGAGCAAGAGCGCAGAGGAACGTTGTAACAAACTTCCTTTTAGAAAACAAAAAAGCCGGTCGATGACCGGCTTTTTTTATATTCTTCGATTTGCTTAAGCAACACCCATCTTTCTAAGATGTCCATAATGTGAAGCAACAGCAGATAAAAACGTTTTGTACTCGTGGTATTGTATACCAAATTCTGCGCAAGTCTCTTTCACAATTTTACTGATCTGTGGGTAGTGAATGTGAGAAATTCTTGGGAACAAATGGTGCTCAATTTGGTGATTCAATCCGCCAGTCAAGAACAACATGAGCGGGTTCTTTGTAGAGAAGTTCGCCGTTCCATTCAATTGT
>JBEISW010000166.1:0-5241 GCA_040375215.1 Crocinitomicaceae bacterium
AAATATCGAAAATGAAAAACTCTGGGTGATGGGAGAAAAAACCAAGAATGGCGTTTTTGTTCAGCTCCAATCTCAAGGCATCACTCAACCCATTCAATTCAATGATGCTTTTGCACAAGGCGCAGTGAGGAGTGGTATATCCAGAATTCTTTTAATGTCAAATGAAGAAAATGCGCTGCTTCGATTGAAAGAATTGGGTTGGCGAGTTATTGCAGAAGACAAAGTGCATCAAACGATGCTCTTAGACCATCCTTGAAGATTTCTTGCTTTAAATCGAACGTAATGTATCTTTTTGCCTTCCTCTAACCAACGGCTTTCATAATAGGTTCTGATGGACAAAATGCTTTTCCATTTTGAATCTACCTTCTTAATGTAATCTCCATATACATCAGTGGAGTGGCTTTGAATCACAAATGGAGTAGTATCCAATTCTTCCATTGCGCTTTCATAGATCATGGGATTGTCGTGTTTGATGTGGATGATGCCATTTTCTTTTAGGAAGGAGGCATATTTTTTCCAAAAGAAGACCGAAGTGATTCTCTTTAAGCCAATGTCATCTTTTGGTTGTGGGTCTGAAAAGGTTAGCCATATTTCGTCCACCTCGTTGGTGTCAAAAAAGGCTTCGATGAACTCAATTCGTGTTCTGAGAAAGGCAACATTCTTTAGGCCCTTTGCTTTGGCAATGCGGGCTCCATGATTGAAGCGGTGTCCTTTCACGTCGATTCCCAAGTAATTGATGTGGGGATTGGCCTCTGCCAATTGCACAGTATATTCTCCCTTGCCACAGCCCAATTCAATCACCAAAGGATGATTGTTATTGAAAAATTTGCTGCGCCATTCCCCTTTCATGAAAGTCTTCCCCTCTTTGATGATTGGAAGAAGATTGGGTTCAAATACATGATCAAACGTTTTATTCTCCGCCCATCTTTTCAATTTGTCCTTTGCCATCGTGCAAATTTAAGGCGTGAATCAAATTTTTTTATTGATCTTGGCACACGCAATGAAAAAGATTTTGTTTGTTCCGATGAATTGGGGATTGGGTCACGCCACCAGATGCGCTGAGCTGATTCATCGTGAGGTGCAAAAAGGTCACCAAGTTTTCATTGCAGGAAGTGGTCCATCTGGTAAATGGTTAAGGCAATATTTTCCGGAGTTGACTTTTTTGGAGGGATGTCCAGGCTATCCTGTTCGATATTCTTCAATGGGTATCACCTGGTTCAGCTTGATTGCTCAGTGGCCCTTGTGGGAATGGACTATCCTTCAAGAGCATCGTTGGCTTAAAAAGCAACATAAAATCCATCATTTTGATGAGGTGATTGCAGACAATCGATTTGGTATTTTCCTCCCAAAGGTTCATTCTGTTTTCATTACCCATCAAACCAATCCCATCATGCCTTCTTGGATGAGCGCGATCTACCAAAGATTATTTTGGAAAAGGATGAAAAGATTTGATGCGATTTGGATTCCGGATGTTGAGGATGAATCTTCGCGTTTGTCAGGTAATTTGAGTCGTTTTCAGGCATCTTTCCCTGTGATCTTCATCGGTTGGTTGAGTCGCTTTAATACTCAGAGATGGGAAAACCAAAAGACCAATTACGAGTGGGTGGGTTGGATCAGTGGTCCTGAATTACAACGAACAGTTTTAGAGCAACAACTCATGCAGCTTTTTCTTTCCTCTGGAAAGCGATGCTTGATTATATCCGGCCAGCCGCATTTGTACCGAACTATTAAAGAAGGCAATGTAGATTTAATTTCACACCTGGATGATGCAAACATGGCAGCTGTATTATTGGGTGCAGAGAAAATCATGATGCGACCCGGTTATTCTTCCTTAATGGATTTAATAGCCATCAAGACCAAATCTGAGCTGGTGTTTTTCCCAACACCAGGTCAAACGGAGCAAGAATATTTGGGCGTCCGTTGGTTTGAATTGACTCACTAGGTATTGGATTTTAACCAATCAAAAATTCTATTTAATGCTTCATCCATGACTTCTATGGAAGTAGCGCAACTCATTCTTACATGGCCCTCGGCGCCGGGTCCAAACCACTGGGGCAGTCCAGGGACCAATTTTACTTTAGCTTCGCTTTCAAGTCGCTGACATAGTTTTTCAGCATTTGATTCCTTGGGTATTTTTAGCCACAGGACAAAAGTTGCTGAAGGTCTTGCGACCTGGAAAAATGATTGTTCTGACGCTAATCTTTGAATGGCATGATTCAGCGTTTGTTCAATTGGCTTTCGATACAATTTTCCAGCTTGAGTGGATTCAAGCGCGGCTCTTGCAGCTTCTTGCGAAAGGGTGGAAACACCATGTGTTGTTCTGGAATATCCCTGCGAATCCATCAAGGATTGAATTTCATCCTTATTGGGACCAATCAGTGCCCCAATGCGCAATCCCGCTAGCCCAAACCCTTTGGAAAGACCGTAAACAATCCAAGCTTGATCGCAGTATTTGGCCATACTCTCAAAAGGTCGGTCCCACACCAAATCACTCCAAACTTCATCTGATAACAACATAAGGTTGTTTTCTTTTACAAAACGTCTTATGGACAGAAGTGAATGCGCATCGTAATGAAATCCCAAAGGATTGTGCGGATGACAGATCATGATGGCCTTTGTCTTTTCTGTGATGGCTGCTTGCCATTGAGCCGCATCCCAAATGGGTTCAGCAGCAATTCTTTTCACTTTGGCTCCGGCTTTTTCAGCACAGTATCCCAAAAGAAAATCAACGGGATCAGGAATCAATACCTCATCCCCCGGGCGCAGGAAATGATAGCACCAGTCTTGAATGGCCGCTGCAGCGCTATTGGTGGCCAATACCTGTTCTGAATGGATGAAAGAAGATTTATTGCTTTTGAAATGAGCGGCAATGGATTCTCTAAAAGACAAATTACCCTGTGGTTGTCCATAAGGGAAAAGGTTATTCTCACTGGCCTTGATGATGGCTTGACTGATTTCAGGTGAAAAGGGGAGGTCGCCATCAGCAGCTGTGAGCGGAATAACATCATCCGCCACTTCAGCCCAACGCAAATTGAATGCATTGGACTTCAAGAATGAGTATGGTATGCTGTTTTTGTATGTCATGAATGTTGATCATAAGCGAGTGGAACATGTTGAATCATGAAATCAGATGGCTCTGTAGCAAATAGATGGGCATATTCCATTCCTTCAAATGCAATTCGCTCGCAATCGGCTCGTCGATTATTGAAATGAGCCAAAGCTACTCCTGACTTGTTGCTGATGATATCATGCGTTGTGGTAAAAGACAATACATCCTCAATCGCTAAATTCGTTCCTTGACTTGTAAAAGGTAATACAATATGAGCAGCATCTCCCATAAGTACCATATTGTCCACCACATATTGATCTACACCAATCAGAATTCTTCCTCGCCATAAGTATGGTGTATGTACGTTGTTTTGAATAAGGTTTTGAATCCATGGATGCTTGTATTTTGATAGCAATTCCTTAATAAATGCCGCTAAATCAGCGTTTCTGGTTGGCGCAGGATATCGTTTTTTTGCTAACTGAACGTAGTAGATTACTTGTCCTGTTTTTAACGGAAGAAATCCAACGGCTATTCCAGGGTCATCAAAAATGATCTTGATCAAAGAACCCGCGTTTTGTGCGCAAAATGTTTCATCATAGTATGAGCCATTGATTTCGTAAGTAGGAGCATCAATGGACTCTGCATCAGGGAATAAATATTTTCTGACCGCGGAATGGCTACCGTCACATCCCAAAATCCAGTCGTATTTTTCCAAGGGAAAGGGAACGCCGCCATACGTAAACTGTCTTTGATCGTTGATGCTAACGTAATCCTGAAAGTAGGTGACATTGGATTGAATGTGCTTGGATAAGGATTGCAAGAATTGGGTTCGACTGATGCCGAAAACATTGTCCACAGGAGTAATGTTCTTAATCTCCTGAGCATCATTCATGGTGATTACTTGTTGGGCTGGAGTAACCCAGTTCTCGATGGCCTTCCAATGCCCCATTTCTTTCAAAGCATTAACCCCATTGGGCATGAGCAAAAAGCCGAATCCCAAATTACCCTGTAAAAAATTTTGATCGAATATATCAATGTGGAAATCACGTTTTTGCAACTCAAGTGCAGCCAGTAAACCAGCAACTCCACCTCCGATTATGGCTATTTTACTCATAACACAAGTATACGAAACGCTTTGGAAAAGGTTTCAGTTGTAAAAAAATACTTGAGGTTAATCGGTTCTCGTTTATTTTCGCATTCAAATTCAAAAAGAAATGGGTGTATTAGTTGGCAAAGATTCACGCGTCATCGTTCAAGGATTCACTGGAAGTGAAGGGACTTTTCACGCGCAACAAATGATTGAATATGGAACAAACGTTGTGGGTGGAGTTACACCTGGAAAGGGTGGTTCCGTTCATCTTGACCGTCCGGTTTTTAATACAGTTGAAGAAGCTGTTCAAAAGGCTGGAGCAGACGTTACCATTATTTTTGTTCCACCCGCTTTTGCAGCTGATGCCATAATGGAAGCAGCTGATGCAGGAATTAAAGTCATTGTGACCATCACGGAAGGAATTCCGGTTGCTGACATGGTAAAAGCCAAAACTTATGCTGTAGCAAGAGGTGCTCGTTTGATAGGCCCCAACTGTCCAGGAATTATCACAGCAGGTGAAGCCAAAGTGGGCATCATGCCAGGTTTTGTATTCAAACCCGGTACGGTAGGTATTGTTTCCAAGTCAGGAACTTTAACGTATGAAGCTGCTGACCAAGTTGCCAAGGCTGGATTGGGTGTTACTACAGCTATCGGTATTGGTGGAGACCCTATCATTGGAACGACAACCCTTGAAGCTGTTCAATTGTTGATGAATGACCCTCACACCAAGGGCATCATCATGATTGGTGAGATTGGTGGTGAGTTGGAGCCAAAAGCCGCTATGTGGATCAAAGAACACGGCAACAAACCTGTTGTAGGATTTATCGCTGGAGAGACTGCTCCCAAAGGAAGAACAATGGGACATGCTGGAGCCATTGTTTCAGGTGAACATGAGTCAGCGAGTGCAAAGAAAAAAATCATGCGTGAGTGCGGAATCACTGTTGTGGATTCACCTGCAGAGATTGGTCAAGCAATGGCTGCTTTGTTGAAGTAATCATTCAATACATATAAAAAATAAAGGGCTGCATGTGCAGCCCTTTTTGTTGATTCATTGAGCGAATCAATTCATTAGTTCACAAAAAACATCTCCTTCTTTGGTGCG
>JBEISW010000107.1:0-7059 GCA_040375215.1 Crocinitomicaceae bacterium
CGTTCAGCGATGGCTTTGTCCATCATGGCTCGGCGAGAGGGATGGGTCATAAAATGGTACCCTATATCGTTATCTATGCAACATCATATGGTATTGTAGCATTTGTCGATGACCACAGAGCCAACCTTCTGACCACCTTCATCAACATATAAATAGGTGTAAGTAGCGCCTGACTTAACCATCACGTGGGTCACAGCATTTCGACATGTGGCCACATTGGCATCATACTTTGCCATAACGACCATGCTATCCCAATCAACCTCATCAGATCGACCTGCAATGACGTATGTGTATGTAATTGAATTATCTGGAAATACAGGCAAGGTTGCTCAACAGTTCATGAAAGGAATTGAATAAACCTCGTCAAGTCATTAAAAAAGGCCGTCATTGACGGCCTTTTTTATTTAATATAAAATTGTTTTTATCCAAACACAGATTGAAGCGCTGATTTGAAAGCTTCAATTGTTTTTACAATGTCTTCCATGCTATGAGCGGCGGAGATGAATCCAACTTCATAACCACTAGGGCCCAAATACACACCTTGTTCCAATAGCGCAGCATGCAAGGGAGCAAATCGCTTTACTTCTTCAGCATTGATTTCTTTCATAGACCGAACGGATTCAGCAAAACCAAAGGACAACCAAAAGATTGACCCTACTGAGAAAATTTTAAAAGTGTATCCTTTTTCTTGGGCAAAAGCATTGATTGAACTCACAAGGAGGTCAGTTTTACTTTTTAAGTTGTCATAAAAACCAGGCTCAAGACAAGCTTTCAATTGCGCTATACCAGCGGCCATGGCTACGGGATTTCCACTCAAAGTTCCAGCTTGATATACTGGTCCATCCGGTGCTACTTTGGACATGATTTCTGCTGATGAAGCGTACGCACCAACGGGCATTCCACCGCCGATGATTTTTCCAAAAGCCATTACATCAGGCTGAATTCCATAATAACCAGCAGCACCTTCAAATCCAACTCTAAAACCTGATATCACTTCATCAAAAAGTAAAACAATGCCTTCGCGGGTACAAATGGTTCTTAAATCTTTTAGGAATTGAACATCCTGAATCAATAAGCCATTATTGGCAGGAATGGGTTCTATTGCGATAACAGCAATTTGATTTTTATATGTCTCGACAGCTCGTTCAACGGCCTCAATATCATTCAATGGAAGGACAATGGTTTCTTTGGCATATGATTCTGGAATGCCAGCAGAGTCTGAGGTTCCTAAAGTAGCCAACCCACTGCCTGCTTTGACAAGAAGACTATCAACGTGACCGTGGTAGCAACCTTCAAATTTGATGATTTTGTCTCGTCCTGTATATCCGCGAGCCAAACGAATGGCACTCATGGCAGCTTCAGTTCCACTGCTTACGAATCTTATTTTTTCGATAAATCGATGATGTGATAAAATTAGGGTTGCTAGCTCGTTCTCAAGTAGAGTAGGAGCACCAAAACTGCTTCCTTTGGCTACAGCATTGCTAATGGCTTCGACTACTTGATCATTGGCATGACCTAAAATCAATGGCCCCCAAGAGCAACAATAATCGATATACTCATTGCCATCAATGTCCCATACATGAGAACCTTTTCCACGATCAAAAAAGATTGGACTTCCTCCTACGGATTTGAAAGCCCTTACCGGAGAATTTACTCCACCAGGAAACAGGGCTTTTGCAACTTCAAAGGCCTCATTTGATTTGTTTCTGATCATCATGCAATCTCTTCAACAACAAAGCGGTATTGCTCCATAATGGCATTGCAAAGCAATTTCTGACAAGCGTCATCTACCATTTTAGCAGCGGCTTCTTTAGAATCGGCATCCACCCAAATGGTCATGTGTTTTCCAATGCGAACGTTGCTGATTTGGCTTAAACCAAGATTTCCCATGGCCGATGTAACGGCTTTTCCTTGTGGGTCTAATAATGCATCCAATGGCATTACATCTACTTCTGCTTTGAATTTCATGATGATATTTTTTTGTAATGAAACAATGACAACACGATGTATTCAACAGTGATGATCATTGTGCTTGCAAAAATAGATAAATCCAATAGTTCACAAGTGAGTAATGTTAATGCTGCGGATAAAATTAATATCCATCGGATTTCTTGACCTTTCCAAACTAGACCTTTGAATTTTAAATTCAATAAGGGAAGCGTAGAGACCATTAATAAAGTGGTCAATGCGACAAAAAGCAATAATATTGAAGGTGGGAATTGATAAGTTTCTTCCCAAGAATATCCCAAAATGGCCACCCATATCATTGCGTTTGCAGGAACGGCTAGACCTTTGAAGTGTTCCACTTTTGACGTGTCCAGATTAAAGCGACCTAGCCGATAAGCTGCACCAATGGCTATGATAAAACTTGCATAACGAAATGGATGGTTGTCTAGAAGTTGGATTGCCCACATTGCAGGTACAACACCAAATGAAACGACATCAGCCAATGAGTCCAATTGCCCTCCTAGGGCAGAGGAGACATTTAATGCACGGGCGACCAACCCATCGAAAAAATCCAATACTGCAGCCAATAGGACCCATCCAATGGAAAGCATGGGGTCATTTTGAGCACACAAGATCGCCATGCATCCACAAACCAGGTTTCCCATGGTTATCGCATTGGGAATCCAAGCCTTCATGGTTACAAAGTTTGTTTCACTTCTACTTCTTCAAAGGCTTCGATGATATCACCTACGTTGATGTCATTGAATTTATCTATATTCAATCCACACTCATATCCTTTGGTAACATCTTTTACATCATCTTTGAAACGTTTCAAAGATCCTAGGTTTCCAGTGTAAACCACAATACCATCTCTGATGATTCGGACTTTGTTGTTTCGATTGATTTTTCCATCTTGAACAAAACATCCGGCGATGGTTCCCACCTTTGTAATTTTGAACGTTTCACGGATTTCTGCCGTACCCACCACTTTCTCTTCAATCTTGGCTGATAGCATTCCTTCCATCGCCTCTTTGATTTCTTCAATGGCTTTGTAAATGATGCTGTATTGACGAATTTGAATTTCTTCGGCTTCTGCCAATTTGCGGGCGCCTGTGCTTGGACGTACTTGGAAACCAACAATGATGGCATCTGAAGCAGAGGCCAGCAATACATCGCTTTCAGAAATTTGTCCAACACCTTTGTGAACGATACTGACTTGCACTTTGTCAGTAGAAAGCTTTTGCAAGCTATCCACCAAAGCTTCTACAGATCCATCCACGTCACCTTTTACAATCAAGTTCAATTCTTTGAAGTCACCCAAAGCAATACGACGACCAATCTCTTCAATGGTCAAGTGCTTCTTGGTTCTTACGCTTTGCTCACGTTGCAATTGCTGACGCTTGGTAGCAATCTCACGAGCTTCACGTTCATCTTCAAAAACAAAGAATTTATCACCCGCGTTTGGTGCTCCTTCAAAACCTAGGATTGAAACAGGAGTTGCAGGCCCTGCTTCATCAATTTTTTGTCCACGCTCGTTGAACATAGCACGTACGCGACCGCTCCATTGACCTGCAAGGATAGAGTCACCGATTCTCATTGTACCTGACGATACCAAACAAGTGGTAACGAAACCGCGTCCTTTATCCAAAGAAGCTTCAATGATGGTACCATTCGCACGTTTGTTTGGATTGGCTTTTAAATCGA
Source organism: Crocinitomicaceae bacterium (assembly GCA_040375215.1). Classification (GTDB taxonomy): domain Bacteria; phylum Bacteroidota; class Bacteroidia; order Flavobacteriales_D; family Sanyastnellaceae; genus CAMCTV01. Next base: position 3,652 of record JBEISW010000107.1, read on the forward strand.
GCATTTCAGCTTCAAGAACTACTTTTTCTAAAAGCTTGTCAATGTTTAATCCTTGTTTGGCTGCAATTTCTTGTGACTGGAATTTACCTCCCCATTCTTCAACCAAGATGTTCATGGCTGAAAGTTGTTCTCTAATCCTATCTGGGTTGGCACCTTCTTTATCAATCTTGTTATAAGCAAAAATCATTGGAACACCTGCAGCCTGGGCATGTGAAATGGCTTCCTTGGTTTGAGGCATGACATTGTCATCCGCTGCAATCACAATGATAGCCAAGTCAGTGACCTGTGCTCCACGGGCACGCATTGCAGTGAAGGCCTCGTGACCTGGAGTATCAATGAATGTAATTTGTTTTCCAGTTGGCAACTTCACGCTGTATGCACCCATGTGTTGCGTGATTCCTCCAGCCTCACCTGCTACTACGTTGGCCTTGCGAATAAAGTCAAGCAATGAGGTTTTACCGTGGTCGACGTGACCCATTACAGTTACAACAGGAGGTCTAGAAACCAATGAATCTTCTTTGTCTGACTCTTCAAATGAAGCCTCTGAAACTTCGGCACTTACAAATTGGATTTCAAAACCAAACTCTTCTGCAATGATTTGAATGGTTTCCGCATCTAATCGTTGATTGATAGATGCAAAAATACCCAACTGCATACATGCAGCAATGATTTCAGTCGGTTGACGGTTCATCATGGTAGCCAATTCAGAAACGGTAACAAATTCGGTCAGTTTCAGAATCAAATTTTCCGCTTGCTCACGAATCTTTCGCTCTTCATGTTTACGAGCTACGTTGTCACGCTTATCTCTTCTGTTCTTAGAAGCTTTGGATTTTCCTTGACCTCCAAGACGTGCAAGTGTTTCGCGAATTTTATTCTGAATGTCTTGTTCACTCAATTCCGCTTTTGGTTGCGCAGGTTGTCCAGGTTGACCCGGACGAGGTTTGTTTTGATTGCGTTTGTCAATTTCTTGTTGACGGTTGATGTCAACCTTAGAGACGCGTTTGCGTTTGCGTTTCTCTTTGTTGTCATCCACCTTTTGCTCAGGTTTTTTCTTCTCTTGTTCAACAGGAAGAACAATTTTACCCATCACCTTAGGCCCAGTCAATCTTTCCACGTTAACGCGGATGAGCTCTTTCTCTTCTGGTTGAGGCGGAGCAACGGGTTCTGGAGTGGGTTGAATAGCTTCAACAGCAGGTTCAGCAATTGTTTCAACAGGTGTTGTAACTTTTCCTTCCTCAGAAGTGTTTTTACCTTTTTTAGCTGCTACAGGCTCCGCAGGAACTTCTTTCTTTTTCTTGCCCTTTCCTTGAATGGTAGATAAATCAATCTTACCAATGATCTTCACTTCATTTTGACCTTCAGCTTTTTCAGCTACGGGCTCAATAATCGGTGTATTAGGAATGACGATTTCTGAATTGGTTTCTGATACAACTTCAGGTTTGGATTCAATAATATCCTCTGGCTTTGGTTCGGGTCTTTTTCTCTTGAATTGAGTTAGATCAATTTCCGAAACTTCTTCTTCCTGTTGGTCAGATTTCTTTTTTGAATCTTGAATGGTAACCGTCTCTCTGGACTCTTTGATTTTGGTGGCTACCGCTTTGGTTTTTTCTTTGGCAATTTGATCGCCTGCAAATTCTGCAAGCAACATATCATACACCTCAGCCTCAATTTTAGCCATTGGATTGCTATCGATAGAGACGCCTTTTTTGGCTAAAAACTCCACGATGGTATCCTTACTCACGTTGAGTTGAGTAGCGGCTTTCCCTAATCGTTGTGGTCCTTTTGTTTCTGACATTTTGTTGTAATTTAAAATAACTTATCTTTCCCCTCTTGCTTCTTTTCTAAAAAATAGTCCTTGGAATTATTCGAATTCTGCACGCAAAATTCCCAATACTTCGTCTACTGTTTCTTCTTCTAAATCTGTACGTCTAACCAATTCCTCTTTGGATAAATCAAGCACTGAGCGCGCGGTGTCGCAACCCACAGACTTCAATTCATCAATGATCCAGCTGTCGATTTCATCTGCAAATTCTTCCAAATCCACATCATCCAAATCTGTATCTGTCTCGCGGTAGACATCAATTTCAAATCCACACAATCGTCCTGCTAGGCGAATGCTGTGTCCACCTTTACCAATGGCCAAGGACACTTGATCAGGCTTCAAGAAAACGTCTGCTTTCTTATTTTCTTTATCCAAAGTGATGGAGCTAATTTTTGCTGGAGCCAAGGCGCGGCTAATCAACAATTGCTCATTGGTGGTGTATTGAATAACATCAATGTTTTCATTGCGCAACTCACGAACGATACCGTGGATACGTGATCCTTTCATTCCAACACAAGCACCAACAGGGTCAATGCGGTCATCGTAACTTTCTACAGCTACTTTAGCACGTTCACCTGGCTCACGCACAATATTCTTGATGGTAATCAAACCATCAAATACTTCTGGAACTTCTTGTTCAAATAACTTCTCTAAAAATTCTGGAGCAGTTCTGCTCAAAATGATTTGAGGTGTGTTTCCGCGCATTTCAACTTTAGAAACTACGGCACGTAAGGTGTCTCCTTTTTTGTAGAAATCGGCTGGGATTTGTTGTTCTTTTGGCAACAACAATTCGTTGTTTTCATCATCCAAAACCAAAATTTCCTTTTTCCAAACTTGGTAAACTTCACCAGAGATGATTTCACCTACGCGTTCACGGTATTTTTGATAGATATGGTCTTTCTCCATCTCGATGATTCGAGAAGTAAGTGTTTGACGCATGGCCAAAATATTACGTCTTCCAAAATCCTCAATCTTGATTTCCTCAATCAATTCTTCGCCAACTTCAAGGTCAGATACCATTTTCTGCGCCATAGAAACTTCTATTTGAGCCACTTCATCGTCCAATTCTCCGTCCGGAACAACTTCGCGGGTTCTCCAGATTTCCAAGTCACCGCGCTCAGCGTTAATGATGATGTCAAAACCATCATCTGCTCCCCAGCGCTTGATAATCATGTTTCTAAATACATCCGCCAAAATGTTGGTGATGGTTTCGCGATCGATATTCTTGAATTCTCTGAATTCACCGAATGATTCTAAAAGGTTAACTCCTTTCATGGGTTATGGGGTTATTATTTGAAGCTAATTTTAATTATGGTTTCTTTTATTTCGTTGTAGGGTAGTACAATTTTTTTCTCTACCCACTTCTTGGTTTTTTTACCAGGAACAGTTTCCTTTTCCTTGTATTGAACCTCGATATTTTCTTCATCCGCAAGGATGAGTTGTCCTTCTAATTTTTTTCCGTCATTGGTTTTGATGGCCACCTCACGTCCAACGTTTTTAAAGTACTGTCTTTTCACCGCCAAAGGCTTTCCAACTCCGGGTGAGGAGACCTCCAAAGAAAAGTCTTCTACTTCACGGTCTAGAGC